>DDBE01000201.1 GCA_002332715.1 Flavobacteriales bacterium UBA2040 | reverse complement strand
TTGCCTTTAAGAGGACAAAGAACAAAAAACAACTCTCGTACGAGAAAAGGAAGAAGAAAAACAGTTGCAAACAAGAAAAAAGTGTAACTAAATAATTAATAACAATGGCAAAAGCGAATCAAAAAAAGAAGAAGAATGTCAAAGTAGACGCATTGGGTGAAGCGCATATTCAAGCTACCTTCAACAATGTAATCATCTCTTTGACAAACAACGCAGGTCAAGTAATCTCTTGGTCAAGCGCTGGTAAAAAAGGCTTCCGCGGTTCTAAAAAGAACACTCCATACGCAGCACAAGTTGCAGCAGAGGATGCAGCAAAAGAAGCACATGACTTCGGATTACGTCGAGTAAAAGTTTATGTCAAAGGACCAGGAGGAGGACGTGAGTCTGCTATCCGTTCTTTACACAATGCTGGAATTGAAGTAACTGAAATAATCGATGTTACGCCGCTTCCGCACAACGGATGTCGTCCGCCGAAAAGAAGAAGAGTTTAATAATTTTTTTAATCAACAAGAGACAAATGTTCGTCGAAGGAGAAGCCTTAATTCACGAATACTCTTAAATAAACAAATAAGATGGCAAGATATATTGGTCCTAAATCAAAAATCGCTCGTCGTTTCAAAGAACCTATCTTTGGACCTGACAAAGCATTGGACAAAAAAGCCTACGGTCCTGGACAACATGGTCCTAACAAAAGACGTGGAGGTAAGCAGTCTGAATACTCTATTCAGTTAGCTGAAAAACAAAAAGCAAAGTATACTTACGGTATTCTTGAGCGTCAGTTCTCAAACATGTTTAAAGCGGCATCAGCTGCTAAAGGAATTACAGGTGAAAACTTGTTGGTTCTTTGTGAAACACGTTTGGATAACACTGTTTTCCGTTTGGGTATTGCACCTACAAGAAACGGAGCTCGTCAATTGGTTTCTCACAAACACATTACTGTGAATGGAGAACTAGTTAACATTCCTTCTTACAATTTGAAAGTTGGTGATGTAATCGGAGTTCGTGAAAAATCGAAGTCATTGGAATCTATCTCTGATTCTTTGTCTTCGAATAGTAAAACATACGATTGGTTGGATTGGAATAAATCAGACATGTCTGGCAAATACCTAGCCCTTCCGCAAAGAGAAATGATCCCTGAAAACATCAAGGAGCAGTTGATAGTCGAATTATACTCTAAATAATTAAAACCAAGCATTAACATGGCAATTTTAGATTTCCAAAAGCCTGATAAGGTAATAATGATTCAGTCCGATGAGCATCACGGACAATTCGAATTCCGCCCATTGGAGCCGGGATATGGCATCACTGTTGGTAATGCGTTGAGACGTATTTTGCTTTCTTCTCTTGAAGGATTCGCTATCGCTTCTATCCGCATCGAAGGTGTAGACCACGAGTTTACAACTATCAAAGGTGTAGTAGAAGATGTAACTGAAATCGTTTTGAACTTAAAGCAAGTTCGTTTCAAACAACAAATTGAAGGTACTGATTCTGAAACTGTAATGGTTTCTGTTTCTGGTCAAGATAAATTGACTGCTGGAGATTTGGGTAAATTCACTTCTGCATTCCAAGTTTTGAACTCGGATTTAGTGATTTGCAACATGGAGTCTTCAGTTAAAATTGAGATGGAATTGACGATCATCAAAGGTCGTGGATACCTTCCAGCTGAAGAAAACAAAACAGGAAACGCTCCTTTCGGAACCGTTTTTATTGATTCAATTTTTACGCCAATTAAAAACGTAAAGTTTGCAATCGAAAACTTCCGTGTAGAGCAAAAAACAGATTACGAAAAATTAGTTCTAGATATCCAGACAGATGGTTCTATCCATCCGAAAGAAGCTTTGAAAGAAGCAGCGAAAATCTTGATCCATCACTTCATGTTATTCTCTGATGAGCGTATCACATTGGATAGCGAAGTGAAAGCGGATACGGAAGAGTTCGATGAGACTTCATTGCACATGCGTCAGTTGTTGAAAACGAAATTGGTAGATATGGATTTATCTGTACGTGCCTTGAATTGTTTGAAAGCTGCAGATGTTGAAACACTTGGTGATTTGGTATCCTATAATAAAAACGATTTATTGAAATTCAGAAACTTTGGTAAAAAGTCATTAACAGAGTTGGAAGACTTAGTGGATAACAAAGGATTGAATTTCGGAATGAACGTTGCCAAATACAAATTAGACAAAGACTAGAACGTACATTATCATGAGACACGGAAGAAAAGTAAATCATTTAAGTAGAAAGACGGCGCACAGAAAAGCGATGCTTTCTAACATGGCGACTTCACTTTTGATGCACAAAAAAATCACTACAACTGTAGCGAAAGCAAAAGCATTGAGAGTTTATGTAGAGCCAATATTGACAAAATCGAAAACAGATTCTACTCACTCGCGCCGTATGGTGTTTAGTGAATTGCAAGACAAAGAGATCGTTACTGAATTGTTCAGAGACATCGCTCCAAAAATCGCTAACCGTAATGGTGGATACACGCGTATCATTCGTTTAGGTTACCGTTTGGGTGATAACGCTGAAATGTGTATGATCGAATTGGTAGATTTCAATGAACTTTATACGAACGATGGAGCGAAGAAAACAACTCGTCGTTCTAGAAGTAAAGGTGGTAAGAAAACTACTGAAGGTGCTGAAACAGAAACTGCTGAAACAGCAACAGAAGAAGCAACAGATACTCCTGAAGCAGTTGTAGTTGAAGAAACAGTTGAAGCAAAAGAGGAAGAGGTAACGGAAGTTGTCGAAGAAGCAAAAGCTGAGGTTATTGAAGAAGCTGCACCAGTTGTTGAAGAAGTAAAAGAAGAAGTTGTTGCGAAAGCAGAAGCAAAAGCAGACGATTTAACGAAAATCGAAGGTGTTGGACCGAAAATCGCTGAAACATTGGCGGCTGCAGGTTTGGCTACATTCGCTGACGTTGCTGCATCTACACCAGAGAAAATCGCTGAGATTATCACTGAGGTAAGAGGAAGTCACACTCCTGACGCATGGCCAAAGCAAGCTGGAATGGCTGCTGAAGGTAAGTGGGATGAATTGAAAAAATGGCAAGATGAAATGAACGGTGGGAAACCAGCGTAAGGATTATCTTCTAAATAAATTGAAAAGGGATTAACGAAAGTTGATCCCTTTTTTTGTGTCCAATTGGCGGGATTGTTCTAATCACTATCATTCTTCTATCAACATCTTCCTGGCTCAACTTGTTGGATACGCTATTGAATTTTTACCTAAACGATATTCTTGAAGCAAAGTAGAATGAAGAAGGAACGAATATTCATCGCTTAAATCTACACGAAAAAAAATACAAAAAAATACACCTCGATTCCACCAACTATCGGAACCAAGGTGTTTATTATTATTTATGTGATCTTATTTCTTTATTAGTTTCTTCACAACTGTAAAATCTCCAGCTTGCACATGAATGTAGTAAACTCCATTCGCAAAATTCGAAATTTCTACCTGAGTTGTATTGTTTTGAAATTCAATGGGTGAAATCGTTTTAACAATTTGTCCCACGTTGTTCATAATAACTACTTCAAAGTCTGTTTGCTTTAAATTACCAATTGCCAAGGTGAATTTCTCAATCGTTGGGTTCGGATAGATTCCAACATTCAAAGGACTATACTCGTTCACAGATAAATTCGATGTAATATTGATATTGTCTACATACGTTGAATTCGAGTAATCTGTCACATTAATAAAACGGAATATGACGCTTTGACCCGCATATGCCGATAAATCAACGGATTCATTTCGCCAATCATTCGCCGAACTAGGACTGAAATTCCCAGTAACATTCCCAACAGTTGCTATAGTAGAACCTCCTTTAGCATAAATAGTTGTCCATGTACTTCCACAATCACTTGAGATACCAACTTTCAAACTATCATCGTAAGTTCCGCTGTATTGCGCCTTCGATAAATCAAACGTCATTGTTGCGATTGTACCGCCAATTGAAAATGTTTCCGTTTCAAAATAATCAACTTCACCTGATGAGTTGTAACTGTAATTATTGACATACGCAGCCTGAGTTGGAGTTCCTGTAGAACCAATCACACTAGCTTCTACCCATGTAAGATCAGTATCCGGATTCACCAAACTCCATCCATTCGGTAAGAAACCAGCACCTTCGAAATCTTCTAAAAATGGTGTCGAAGTTGCAGCACCTTGAACATAAAAGTTTAAGACTTGCCAGTCATTCGTTGGGTTTCCATCACCAGGAAGGATAGCCGAACATGTCAAAGTGTAGTTTCCAGTAGTTGAAATCGATAAAGGTGTTGCAAAAGTATAATTCACTTGTTGACCCGATACCAATGTCCCCGTATACGTTTCTGTTACAAGAGCTTGCCCTGTTAATTGGTAGGTTACTGGAAAGTTAGATATAGAGGCTGATCCTGCATTAAGAATGGCTACCTCAGGAAAAGATCCACTTGGATTACACAAGGTAGAGAAATCATCTCCAGAATTGTTGATGGATACCACTTCTACATCATTTGGAAAGGCACAATTCATCAAACCACCGCCGTAGTAGGAAGCTATCGTTCTTCTACTAGCCCAACCGTTCGTTGAGTTTTTAGCTACAACAGCATACCAAATTGGGTTTGCTGGGTTTGTAATGGTATGTGTATAGGTTGACGTAGCCGAATTGCCTATGATTTCCATGTATTGAGTTCCTAAAGCATAAACATCATAACTATCAGCTCCTGCTGCACTATTCCAAGAAAAAGTAATTGTTGTTGGACATACTTGTGTGATAGCCTGACCAGTCACTAATGGAGCGATAGAAAATATTGAATCACTAACATCAGATGTTGCACCTCGAGTCACTCTAACCAATGCTGATCCTGTTATGGTTGAGGGGACATTCCAATCATAATTTCTATCAAGAGATGGAACCGTTGAAATTGACGACCATGTTCCTCCATTGTTAACGCTGTATTCTAAGGTAAAACTTCCACTTGAAGCTGGCGCATCCCAATGGATAGTTTCTTGCTCACCAGGAACAAAACTTTCACCTCTGTTGGGATAAGTAACCGTTATTTCATCTGTAATTATTTCGTAAACAACAAAGTAATTCTGAGTACCCATGGGCACAGCAAAACCACTAACATCAATCGTATAGCTTCCGGCTACTGGATTGTTAATTAAAACTTGCTCCATGTTGTTTAGATGATCTGCACCATTTGTTGCAAGTAAATTAAGGTTCGTAGCAGTTGGTGTTGGGTCCAAAATCCAAGGTAGATAACTTCCACTGCTTGGGTCTGTCACGACCAAATCTAAATCATTAATTAATGCTGCGCTGGCACCATTTGCAGCTGCAGGATCCATCCAATACAGCATGAAACGAACTTGTTTCGTACCCGTTGGAACGGAAATTGAATGTGAATTTGAATTACCTTGTGAAACAGAACTAGTCAAATGACGTCCTTCTTCTATAAGCAATCCAGCTCGCAAACCATTAACTATTCCCCATCCAAATTTAAAATCTGGACCAATATTTCCCGCGTCATTTGTAGTGTTTAAAAGAGTTGCTTTAATTAAAGCTGACGGAGGCAAAACCCCTGCGTTCGCGTCTTTATATGCTTCATACAATTGTGCAGATATTCCTGCAATTCCGGGTGAAGCTCCAGATGTACCACCAAAACTTAAATAGGTGTTGTTCTCATCAGTGGATAATTGATTCTGTCCGTTTGCGGCGATATCTGGTTTAATTCTGCCATCATACGCAGGTCCGCGGCTACTTGAATTGACAAGCGACCCATCGTAATAAAGATTGGCAGTCGCAATAACGTTTTTACCTTGTTTGTGTCCGCCAGTTATGTTTCCCCATCCTGAACCTGCACCGTAACTACAATTAGATGTGCTTACATTTCCACATGAAAAGACGTGAAGCAAAGTCGGGTTGTTAAAGATTTGATTGTCTACATTAACTGCGTTATTTGTATACCCTCCGTTACAGCCATCACCATAGGACGAATTCGTTATTTGAACAGAACCGTTATTTATTCTAGTTGTCGTTGCCCCATCCAAAAAGTTAGAACCGTAATTCGAAACATATAAATTTGCTCCAGCAGCCATTCCACGTTTTGTTGGGTCAAGGTTTCCTGCACCTGTTAAAATCCCGGCAACACCATCACCATGAGTTTGACCAGAACCAGAAGCGGTTGAATTGTCTATTCGACCTTCAAAATCAATATGTGGACCAACTATACCATCATCACGAACCAAAACTCCGATGCCCGCACCTGTGTAATTTCTTCCTGTTGGCGTTTGGGTATCTAACCCATTTGAGCGGTGTAAACTTTTACCTCTTGAATCTTCTTTTTCCGGCGGTGAAGGAATTTCTTCAACCCATTTTACGAAACCCATATCGCCCAAAGTAGAAATTTCTGAAATAGGTACCGAAACTTCAAGTACTTGGTGTCCTTGATAATGATTCAATATTTCAACACCAGCAATTTGAAGTTGTGGAATAATCTCCGCAATACTTATGCCATCATATATAATCATCGTTAATAAGGCATTTTGACCATCAATTGCCCATGGATTTACATTTCCATTGCTAATTTCAGACTCTATTTTCATTCCATTCACCACGGGAGATATTCCCCGAACATCATTCTGAACAAAAACCTCTTTCGATAGGTTCGTATTAAAACGTGCCAAATAGGTTCTATTTGAAATATAATTGATCAACTCAACTCCGCTAGTTTGAATCGCAGTTTGTGTTTCTAAATTTGGAATTTCATTGAATTGAATCCAAGCATAGACGTTTCCAGCATGCTTACTTTTAAAATCTTCCGCCGAAAAATCTATAGTTAATAGATTGGGCGAAATTTCAATTTCTTGATCTTGAAAATTGATGCTATAATTAGATTGCCCGAAAACGGTGCTACTCAAGCTGAATAAGCAGAAGGCCGAAAACAAGATTGTTTTAATTAATAGGTGAGTAGATTTTTTCATTCTTTTTGATGTTTAGTGTCATCTTTATAGTTTCTTGTTGCGGTAATAACAGAGCAACTAAAATACGTATTCTTTGAGGAGAATGAAAATTAAATGAACCGATATACGGTATATCTTGGAATCGTAACACCGAAATCCTGGATTGAAACCCTTTAAAATGTCGAATGTTGTTCATTAATTTATAAACCTGTGTAGAAGTTATGGTAAAGTTTTCCCCTGGAACCGAAGGAGAATTGTAATTTTGTGAGAAATTTTTTGAGATGGATCAAATGAACACCGCAATTTTACTTTTAGAGGATGGCACTGTATTTAACGGAACAGCGACTGGAAGAATAGGTACAACTTCTGGTGAAATTGCCTTCAATACAGGAATGACAGGTTATCAAGAAGTCTTTACCGACCCTTCATACCTCGGTCAAATCCTTATTATGAACACAAGTCATATCGGAAATTATGGGGTTCATACTGAAGAAGTAGAATCAGATGGGATTAAAATATCTGGTTTGGTGACCAAAAAGTTTTCGGACGGCTATTCACGTCCATCAGGATTTCAATCCTTGGACGAATACATGAAAACCAACGAAACTGTTGGAATTTCGGATGTGGATACACGTGCTTTGGTTCGACATATCAGAAGTAAAGGTGCTATGAACGCAATCATTTCTTCTGATGGAAAATCTATTGAAGAATTGAAAAAGGAACTGAAAGAAGTTCCATCAATGGATGGTTTAGAACTTTCTTCTAAGGTTAGTGTCACAGAACCGTTTGAAGTGAAACCAGAGAAAACAGACTTTAAAGTATCCTTAGTCGATTTTGGTGTAAAAAAGAACATTGTTCGATGTTTAGTTGAGCGAGGATGTCACGTGAAAGTGTTTCCGCACAATGCCAGTAAAGCAGATTTGGATAGTTTTCAACCAGATGGATATATGTTATCGAATGGCCCTGGAGATCCTTCGGCTATGCCCAACGAAATCAATATGGTTAAAGAACTTGTTGAAGACGGAAAACCCCTTTTCGGTATTTGTTTAGGGCATCAAATATTAGGACTGTCCCAAGGGTTAAAAACGGAGAAGATGTTCAATGGTCATCGTGGAATAAATCATCCTGTAAAAAACCTTTTGACAGGAAAAGGTGAGACCACTTCACAGAATCACGGATTTGTTATTGAGAAAAACAGTGCAGAATCACACGGCGAAATGGAGATAACCCATATTCACCTAAACGATGATACAGTTGCCGGAATTGGGTTTAAAAACAGACCTATTTTTTCTGTACAGTTTCACCCTGAAGCTTCTGCAGGACCCCACGATTCAAGATATTTATTTGACCAGTTTATTGACAATTTGAAAAAAGCAAAAGCATGAGTTATATCTCACAAATTATTGGAAGACAAATTTTAGATTCCAGAGGAAACCCTACTGTTGAAGTAGATGTTATTACTGTAAATGGTGTGCTTGGAAGAGCTGCAGTGCCGTCTGGTGCTTCAACTGGAATACACGAAGCGGTTGAATTAAGAGATGGAGACAAATCTGTTTACCTTGGCAAAGGTGTATTGAAAGCAGTGGAGAATGTTAATACAGTCATCAATGACGCCTTAAATGGAATGGACATCTTTAATCAGAAAAAGATCGATAGTATTTTGTTGGTTTTGGATGGAACGGAGAATAAATCAAAGCTAGGTGCAAATGCAATCTTAGGTGTTTCGTTGGCTTGCGCTAAGGCAGCTACTCAGGAGGCAGACTTAAGTTTGTTCCAATATGTCGGTGGAGTTGGTGCAAATACTTTGCCTGTTCCGATGATGAATATTTTAAATGGTGGGTCGCACGCGGACAACCTTATCGATATTCAAGAATTCATGGTGATGCCTTTTGGTGCAGAATCTTTTTCTGAAGGGTTGCGTTGGGGGACAGAAATTTTCCATCACTTGAAGAGTGTTTTGAAAAGCCGTAATATGTCAACTAACGTTGGCGACGAAGGAGGTTTTGCACCGAATTTGGGATCTAACGAAGAAGCAATACAAGTTGTTATTGAGGCAATCGAAAAAGCTGGATTCAAGCCTGGTGAAGATGTTTATATTGCTTTGGATGCAGCAGCATCGGAGTTTTACAACGCAGAATCTGATCAATACATTTTTGAATCTACCGGTGATAAAATGTCGCCATCAGAAATGGTAGCTTATTGGGAAAATTGGGTTAATGAATATCCAATAGCGTCAATTGAGGACGGCTTGGCAGAAGATGATTGGGCAGGATGGAAACAGTTGACCGAAAAAGTCGGTGATAAAGTTCAATTGGTAGGGGATGATTTATTTGTGACCAACACGAAAAGATTGCAAAGAGGAATTGATGAAGGTATTGCCAATTCAATTTTAGTTAAAGTGAACCAAATTGGAAGTTTATCCGAAACGATTGATTCAGTTCAGTTAGCCACAAAAAATAGTTACACTAGTGTGATGAGTCATAGAAGTGGAGAAACAGAAGATTCAACTATCGCCGATTTAGCGGTTGCATTGAATACTGGCCAAATTAAGACTGGTTCTGCTTCAAGAAGTGATAGAATGGCAAAGTACAACCAACTTTTGAGAATTGAACAAGAGCTAGGTGAAAACGCTTATTATCCAGGTAAGGATTTCAAATTTCTTTAAAGCTAAAGATTCTTTCTTGAAATATTGAAAAATGGGGGCTTACCCATTTTTTTTAGAACTATTTTTTCAATATTTTTAGTGATTAGACAACCCTCCAATACAACCACCGTCTTTTATAAAAACAATGACTATGAAATTTTCAATGCTGAAACTTGCTCAGCCTCTGAATTTGCTATCAAAAATTGGTTTGTATGCAGTAATTGCCGTTCTACTTTTGATAGGAACTTTCCAAGGAAATGCACAAGTAAACACAACTTTTAACTATACCGGAGCACCACAATATTGGACCGTGCCGGCTTGTGTTACATCGATTCAAGTAACTTGTGCAGGTGCACAAGGAGGTGGAAATACGGGTAACTCTCCAGGTGGTAAAGGTGCCATAATGACAGGTACAATTTCGGTTGTAGCTGGACAAGTCATTCAAATTAATGTTGGAGGACAAGGTATGCCTATTAATGGTGGTTGGAACGGTGGTGGTAACGGCTGGTCCGGAGCACCAACAACTCACCCTGCTTCTGGCGGTGGTGGGGGCGCATCTGATGTAAGAATCGGAGCATATACTTTAGCTACTCGCCAGGTCGTTGGCGGCGGCGGCGGCGGCACTGCAGCACAAAGTGGTCAATATACTATACCAGGAGGTAACGGTGGATGTGTAAACGGTTTTGCCGGAGCAGGTTCTCCCTTCACTGGCACTGGCGGCGGCGGCGGAACGCAGTTTGCTCCTGGAGCTGGCGGCCCACCTTGGGGTGCTGGTATTTGGGGATCTGCAGGTGTAGGGCCTACAGGTGGTAATGGGGCCTTAGACCCAACTTTCGGCACTTCCGGTGGAGGTGGAGGAGGTGGTTTCTTCGGCGGCGGCGGCGGCGGCGGTGACAACTGTTGTGTAAGTGCCAACGGCGGTGGTGCTGGAGGCGGTGGATCGAGTTATGCTGCTGCACAAGTTTCTTGTGTTCAAGGTGCAACTGGTAACACTGGAAATGGTTATGTAATTATTACTACTTCTAATGCAGTAACTGCTTCTAATACAGGACCGTACTGTGAAGGATCTACAATTCAATTAAACGCTTCTACAGGTACAACATATGCTTGGACTGGACCGAATGGTTTTACTTCTACTATTCAGAATCCGACTATTCCAAATTCAGCTCTTGCAGATACTGGAACGTATAGTGTAACTGTTTCGGGTGTAGGTTGTTTGGCAGCTGCAACAACAGTAGTTTCTGTTGTGCCACAGATATTCCCGAATGCAGGTATCGATGATACCGTTTGTTTTGGAAGCGCTTTCTTTCTAAATGGAACTATTACAGTTGCTACCGATGTGAAAAATTGGTCATATTATGCTCCAACGGTAGTTCCTGCTCCAGCAGTTGGGTTCTTCCCAGCGACAAATAATTTAACACCGACGGTTACAACAAGTCAACCGGGTACTTATAATTTTATCTTAACAGAAACAAACCCAGTTTGTGGAATAGTTAAAGACACGGTTGTGATCTTCGTGAAACAAATGGATATACAAACTTCATTTACGGATCCTACTTGCAATGGAGCGGTAGATGGAACGATTACGGCTACTGGAACAGATGCAACTGAGTTTAGTTATGATAATGGAATAACTTGGTCTACAGTTCCAGGGGCTAGTTTTACGGCAGGAGTTTATGATGTATGTGTGCGTGATGTGAACTTATGTCAAGCATGTATGCAAGTCACGTTGACCGATCCCCCAGCTATTTTAATTAGCGTAAGTAATGATACCCTCGTTTGTGAGAACGGTACAGCAACTTTGATTGCAACTGGTTCAAATGGTACGGGGTTTGTCTATACTTGGGCTGATTTTCCTGGAACAGGAGATACACAATATGGTTCGCCGGTTGTAGATACTTATTATTCGGTTTATACTACATCTTCAAACGGATGTCCATCTGCACCAGATTCGATTTTTGTGACAGTTCGTCCTCCTATTTCAGGGACAATTTCACCAGACGCATCTATTTGTCCCGGTTACACAACTATGTTGTCTGCGACTGCTCAAGATGGTTTAGGAGCGCCATTTACATTCTCATGGAGTGATGGAACAACTGGAATAGGCACAAACCATAGTTTCTTGGTTTCGCCCCCGACTACTCAAAATTATACGGTAACAATAACAGATGCATGTGAGTCTACTCCATTGGTCTTAACAAACCTAATAACTGTAGATCCGCTTCCAGTTCCGGCTTTTATTTCAGACACAACAGAAAAATGTGAACCAGCTGAATTTAGACCTTACGTGACAACACCTCAAACGGACTATGTGACAGCAAGTTGGTTCTTGTCAGATGGTCAATTCTATGTGAATATGGATTCAATTACTACAGCTCCAATGATGGAAGGTTCTTACAATGTTCAGCTTGTATTGGCAAATCAATTTGGTTGTATTGACTCAGTAACGTATCCAAATTACCTAGTATCACATCCACTGCCAATTGCAGCATTCAAGTTTTATCCTGGAATACCGACAATGTTTAATACAGAGGTTTCATTTACAAATTTTTCAGTAGGTGCTGATCAATCGTTTTGGACATTCCAAGATGGAAATCCAGCGACTTCAATTGAAATAGAACCAACTTCACAATTCCCAGAAGGAGAAGTTGGCTTCTACGATGTTCAGTTAATTGTTGCAAGCGACTTCGGTTGTTTAGATACTACAATGCAAACGGTTGAAGTAAAACCAGAAGTTATTCTTTACGCACCAAATACATTTACGCCTGACGGCGATGAATTCAATCCTACGTGGAGAGTTCATATTGTTGGAATTGATGTCCAAGACTTCCATGTTGAAATTCGCAACAGATGGGGGCAATTGATTTGGGAGTCAGAAGATATTGACGGAGAATGGGATGGTACTTATGACGGTCAAAAAGTTCCTGAAGGAACATACAACTGGTTCATTAGAGCCAAAGATTTAATAACAGATGAACCGTACCTTTTTAAAGGTCATATTAATGTCTTAAGATAAGATTGTTAAAAATCGACTAATCCGTTAATTAATCAACGGATTAGTCGATTCATTTTAATACAGCTTTTACGAAAACTACCTTTACAAGAAGACTCAATTAGATTTTATCGTTTTCAAATAGGCATTTTCTCGGATTACGCTTAACTTTGATGTTCTAAAGAAATTTCAATGGACATTAACGAATTGCAAGCATCAATTATAGAAGGAATTCCAACGGTTTTACCCCCTAAAAAGGAGTACGATCCATCCGTTAACCACGCTCCAAAGCGCAAGGAAATTTTGTCGGCTGACGAGAAGAAATTAGCTTTGAAAAATGCGTTGAGGTATTTTAAACCTCAGTTTCATGAGGAATTAATCGAAGATTTTAAGGACGAATTAAATCAATTCGGGCGTATTTATATGCACCGTTTTCGACCTGATGAAGAAATAAAAGCAAGACCTATATCAGAGTATCCGGGTAAATGTGATCAAGCAAAAGCAATTATGCTGATGATACACAACAATTTGGATCATGCAGTTGCACAGCATCCTCACGAATTAATTACCTACGGTGGCAACGGCGCAGTTTTCCAAAATTGGATTCAGTATCGTTTGACCATGAAATATTTGTCTGAAATGACGGATGAACAAACCTTGGCAATGTACTCAGGACATCCAATGGGATTATTTCCTTCTCACAAAGATGCACCTAGAGTAGTTGTTACCAATGGAATGGTGATCCCGAATTATTCTAAACCAGACGATTGGGAAAAATATAATGCTCTAGGGGTAAGTCAATATGGACAAATGACGGCCGGTTCTTTTATGTATATTGGACCGCAAGGAATTGTTCATGGAACGACCATCACCGTTCTTAATGGATTCAGAAAAATAAAAAAATCTCCGAAGGGTTCTTTATTTATAACGTCAGGCCTTGGCGGAATGAGCGGTGCTCAGCCGAAAGCAGGGAATATTGCAGGTTGCGTTACAGTTTGTGCTGAAGTGAACCCTAAAATCACTAAAATTCGTCACGACCAAGGTTGGGTAAACGAAGTCATAAGTGATTTAGACCACTTGGTTAATCGGGTTAAAGAAGCTCAACAAAACAAAGAAGCGGTTAGTATAGCCTATTTAGGAAATATCGTTGACGTTTGGGAGAAATTCGATTCTTTAAATGTACACGTCGATTTGGGATCTGATCAAACGTCCCTTCACAACCCATGGGCGGGAGGATATTATCCTATGGGTCTGACTTTTGAGGAATCAAATGAATTGATGGCCAAGCGACCAGAAGAATTTAAAAAAGCAGTGCAATCAACACTTATTCGCCATGCAGCTGCAGTTAACAAGCATGCGGTAAAAGGAACTTATTTCTTCGATTATGGTAATGCATTTTTGTTAGAAGCCTCGAGAGCTGGTGCAGATATTATGGCTGAAAACGGCATTGATTTTAGATATCCATCGTATGTTCAAGATATCATGGGACCTATGTGTTTCGATTATGGTTTCGGTCCTTTCAGATGGGTTTGCGCCTCAGGATTGCCTGAGGATTTGCAGAAAACGGATAATATCGCTTGTGCAGTTTTAGAGAAAATAAAAGCAACTGCTCCGCAGGAGATCCAACAACAAATGGCGGATAACATCCAATGGATAAAAGGAGCCCAAGAAAATAAATTAGTCGTTGGTTCTCAAGCAAGAATATTGTACGCAGACGCAGAAGGAAGAACGAAAATTGCCGATGCTTTCAATACAGCCATTTCCAATGGAGAAATTGGTCCTGTTGTACTAGGAAGAGATCATCACGATGTTTCGGGAACAGATTCACCTTATCGCGAGACTTCAAATATTTATGACGGATCGAAGTTCACAGCCGACATGGCGATTCAAAATGTAATCGGTGATTCTTTCCGAGGTGCGACTTGGGTTTCCATTCACAACGGTGGTGGCGTAGGTTGGGGTGAAGTCATTAACGGTGGTTTTGGAATGCTTTTAGATGGTTCAGCTGATTCGGCAAGAAGATTAAAATCCATGTTGCATTGGGATGTAAACAATGGTGTTTCTCGTCGTTCTTGGGCCAGAAATGAAGGGGCCATCTTCGCGATTAAACGAGCGATGGAAGCGGAACCATTGTTGAAAGTGACAATCCCCGAAATGGTCGATGAATCTTTGTTGTGAAAATTGAGAATTAAAGAATAAATAATTCGTAATTTGACATAGACAAATTCGGAATTGATTATGGTAACCCTTAAATACAAAATATACATCGAAGCTCCCCGCGAAAAGGTTTGGGAAGCGCTCTGGAAAGATGAAAACTACCGTAATTGGACAGAACCTTTTACACCAGGTTCTCATGCTGTAAGTGATTGGAATGAGAGCGACCCAATTCAATTCTTGGATGGCAAGAATAACGGAATGTACGGGATAATTGAAACGAAAATCCAGAATGAAGTGATGGTTTTCAAACAATTAGGCGATGTTCTCGACGGTCGAGATATGGAACGTGAATGGGCCGGTGCTCGTGAACAATATTTTCTTTTAGAACGTGATGGAACAACAAAAGTGAAAGTGAGTGTAGATGTTTTGGCTGAGTACGTTGATTATATGAACAAAGCATTTCCTGCAGCATTGGAGAAATTAAAAGTTTTGGCTGAAAACTGAAGCATAAAGTTGTAACGATTTTTTGTTAAAGTAAACAGCGCATTCTATGCACAAAAATCAAGTCGATGGAGTTGAAGGTGTTTATTTCGTGAGAGATGTAGCGTACATGCAAACCGAAAAGTATCCAAATGGTCACCCGCAAGTGGCGCAAGGTGCTATTCAACAAGCAAAAAATTTAGGAAATAATTTTGTCGCCCTTTCGAAGAATAAAAAGCAAAAAAAATCGAGTACAAAGATTTGGGTAGCATGGCGACAGTCGGAAGAAATAAGGCTGTTGTCGATTTACCAAGAAGACACTTTTCAGGATTTTTTGCGTGGTTGGTTTGGATGGTTGTACATCTACGATCTATTCTTGGCAAGAAGAATAAATTTCTGGTTTTCTTGAATTGGGTTTGGAATTATATGACGTATAATTTATCATTGAGATTGATAATTCAGAATCCAAAAAGGGATGAGGTGGAAGAGGACTAATTTTAGAAAATCAAACTTAACTATCTGAGCATCAAAAGGATTTCGAAACATTTAAAAGTTTAAAATTTTCGAATTTTAAAATTCGAAAATTCTCGAAATTTGTTT
>DDBE01000119.1:4034-5962 GCA_002332715.1 Flavobacteriales bacterium UBA2040 | reverse complement strand
GTAATGTCAAATTCATTTACAAACCAAACATTGGCACAATTGGAATTGTGGAACAACACAGACCAATACGAAAATGATGTATACACGCTTCCTAAACACTTGGATGAGAAAGTTGCTTATTTACACCTTGCGAAAGTTGGAGCTGAGTTGACTGAATTGAGAAAAGATCAAGCTGATTATATCGGTGTAGATGTAAAAGGGCCTTACAAACCTGAGCATTACAGATACTAAGATTTAAATCTTATCATATAGAAAAGGACTTCGATAGAGGTCTTTTTTTTATTTCACCAATTCCTCATAAGCCCGCTGAATCTCAATAAATTTCTCTTCCGCAATTTTTTGTTGAGACAGTGATGAGGTCGCAAAATTGTCTGGGTGGTGTATCTTGACGAGCTTGCGATACGCTCTTTTTATTTCGCTAGCATCAGCATCTAGAGTAACGCCTAATATTTCGTGAGAATATTTATTTGGACGAGAGGACGAACGAGACTTTTCTTTTTCTTGACTTTGTTGAAAGAAGGAAGCGTACATGGACATGATTCGAATTAAATTGCTCGCTTCGAGCTCCAATTCTTTGTTGATTTGTTTTAAAAAGTTCAATTCGTTTTTGTTCAGTTTTCCTTCTATCATGGCTATTCCCGCTAAGAAATAGACGATTTGAGATCGACCACCTTCACTGGTAATGTGTTTTTTCATCCAATGGGTAACTGTGGTCGTCTTGATGGGATGACGGAAGGAAAAAACGAGTGAATCGCTAAAGTTGTAATTGGCAAATTTGAAATACCGACTAAAATATTTGTTGATGTATTGCACTTTTCCTTTGGAAGCTTTGTAATCTAAAATCATCATTTTCGCGCCGAGAGCGAGATAGGCCTCCAAAAAATTATCTTCATTCGGTTTTAAATTCGGTGGAAAAATTCCCTTCCGCCATTGACTAGCGTGACGTGTTTTAAAAAAATAAAGAAAGATACCTCCAACAAAAGGAATGGAGAAAATTAGAATGACCAACCAGTTCGGTAGTTCTTGAACTGAATTAAAGTTTAGAAGAAAAGAATTCATACGCTTCTAAAAGTATATAAAATCATTAAGGTCTTTGTTTTTCATTTCAACATTTCCAGACCTATATCTCCTTTCTTTTCGTAATTTTGCATGCAGGATCAAAGATTATATGCTCAAGTACCTCAATTTATCTTCTTTTCGACAAATTATTTTCGCAGGTCTCATTGTCCGTATAATTGCGGCCATATTTTCGGAAGGATATGGTATGCACGATGATCATTTTTTAGTCATTGAAGCTGCTGGATCTTGGGCAGATGGATTTGATTACAATGGCTGGTTACCTTGGTCAGAAGGAAGTCGTGGCAATCCAGAAGGGCATAGTTTTACTTATGTCGGTTTAAATTACTTTTTCTTTGCCACTCTGAAGTTTTTTGGGGTTGTAAATCCTATTATTCAAATGTTCTTGAATCGACTATTACACGCATTTGTATCCATATTTGTCGTCTATTTCGGTATTAAAATTACGGAGCGAATATCGAATCGAAAGAATGCAGTCACAGTAGGATGGATTCTCGCTTTGCTATGGATTATCCCTATTTTATCAGTTAGAAACTTAGTTGAAACTGCAGCAGCCCCTATTTTATTGTGGGGAGTCTGGTTGGCGATTCGTGAAAAAACGAAATACGATCTGCTTTACGCTGGACTAGTCATGGGCTTAGCCGTGAGTTTTCGATACCAAATTGGTGTCTTTGCGATAGGTATGGCGGCGTATTATTTGATCAGATGGCAATGGAAGATTTTAGTGCCATTCTGCGCTGGTGTCCTCATTACCTTTGTGATAACCCAAGGATTGGTAGATTACCTCATTTGGGGTTACCCATTTGCAGAAATGCACGGTTATGTCGTTTACAACATGAATGAAGGTACAG
>DDBE01000119.1:2051-3789 GCA_002332715.1 Flavobacteriales bacterium UBA2040 | reverse complement strand
CGTTATAGGCATAGAAATGCTCCGAAATAAAGAGTTTTGGAATAAATTCTGGAAAATATCTTGGGTCAGCTTTTGGGTGTTAAATATTCCGTTGTTGCTGTTTTTGACTTTCTCTTCAACAAAAATTTCTAGAGTCGATGCCATGTATTCCCTCTACGAAAACGGGCACGAGAAAGAAAATATTTTGTTGNNTCTTTCCGCTGGGACTTTTTGCCTTGGTCGGTTTCGCTAAAAGCTATAAAACGCAACTTTTACTTTTCATTCCAACTGCCGTCTTTTTGCTTTTTCATACACTTTATCCCAATCGACAAGAGCGTTTCGTTCTTACGATATTGCCGTTTGTCATTATCCTGGCCATTATTGGAATTAATTTGTTGCGAACAAAAGAATGGGCGAATAAAACGTGGAATTTTTCCTGGAAAACTTTCTGGGTCTTGAATATTCCTTTGTTGCTTTTCCTTATATTCTCCTCAACGAAAATATCAAGGGTCGAAGCAATGTATTCACTCTACGAAAATGGTCACGAGAAAGAAAATATTTTGTTGGAAGCATCTGGCGAAGAAGAAACCCCCTTGATGCCGAAGTTCTATTCTAAAAGTTGGTACTCGAATTTTGTACCCAGAGAAAACCCAACCGATACCATTACAATTGTGAAAGGATATCATTTCGATTACATTTTCTTTTTTGGTGAAGATGATTTAGACAAACGATTGGCTGAATGCAAGCAACAATACCCCAAAATGACTTTATTGAAGAAATGTGAACCGAGCCTTATCGATCAGCTTCTGCGTTGGATGAATCCCCGCAATTCCAATGAGTACATAGAAGTTTGGGAAACGAATTTGAGGTGGTAAAAAAATCCCTCAAAACCGAAGTGCTGAGGGATTCTATATATTGTCGTTCTTCACATCCGCATAGCGGCAGCTCCGAAACGGAAATAGCGCCAACAAGAGTTGGACACTAAGACCTTTGAGATTGATGATTATCTGATTAGAGGATTAAAATCCGTTATCCGTCAATCCGAAATCCACCAATCCGTTTACATCATTCCAGGCATTCCACCACCCATGCCACCAGCGTGACTATGTGCGCTTTCATCTTCTGGTTCATCAGCAATAACGCACTCTGTCGTTAACAACATCGAAGCAATAGAAGCAGCATTTTCAATAGCGATTCTCGTTACTTTCGTTGGATCAATCACTCCCGCTTTGTACAAGCCTTCAAACTTCTCAGTTCTCGCGTTGAATCCGTAATCACCTTTTCCTTCTTTTACTTTCTGAACGATGATAGCACCTTCTTCACCTGCATTTGCGATGATTTGACGCAATGGCTCCTCAACTGCACGACGTACGATTTGGATGCCTGTATCTTCATCCTCATTCAATCCTTTCAATTTGTCTAATGAAGGAATAGCTCTAATCAAGGCAACTCCACCACCAGGAACAATTCCTTCCTGAACAGCAGCTCGCGTTGCAGCTAATGCATCGTCAACACGGTCTTTTTTCTCTTTCATTTCGACCTCTGTCGCAGCGCCAACATAAAGAACAGCAACGCCTCCGGCCAATTTAGCCAAACGCTCTTGCAATTTCTCTTTGTCGTAATCAGAAGTTGTGTTTTCCAATTGCGCTTTGATTTGATTTACACGTCCTGCGATATCTGCTTTCTTTCCAGCACCGTTGATGATAGTCGTGTTTTCCTTGTCGATATCCACTTTAACAGCTGTTCCCAACATGTCCAT
>DDBE01000119.1:1393-1686 GCA_002332715.1 Flavobacteriales bacterium UBA2040 | reverse complement strand
GCGATGTCTTCCAACATGGCTTTTCTTCTGTCACCGAATCCTGGAGCTTTAACAGCAGCCACTTTCAGTGAACCTCTAATTCTATTTACAACCAAAGTTGCCAATGCTTCACCATCCAAATCTTCAGCGATAATCAACAAAGATTTTCCAGCTTGTGCAACAGGTTCCAAAACAGGAAGTAATTCCTTCATATTCGAGATTTTCTTGTCGTAAATCAAGATCAAAGGATTCTCCATTTCGGTGATCATCTTCTCCGTATTCGTTACGAAGTATGGAGATAAATAACCTCTGTC
>DDBE01000119.1:0-1086 GCA_002332715.1 Flavobacteriales bacterium UBA2040 | reverse complement strand
AATTGCATTCCTTCCACAGTTTTTACATCTGTTTCCGTTCCTTTTGCTTCTTCAACTGTGATTACGCCGTCATTTCCAACCACTTTCATCGCTTGAGCAATCAACGCTCCGATAGTCTCGTCGTTATTCGCTGAAATAGAAGCAATTTGTTTGATTTTCTTGTTGTCTGAACCTACTTCGCTCGATTGCTCACGCAAAGAATTTACGACTTCGATAACTGCTTTGTCGATGCCACGTTTTAAATCCATTGGATTCGCTCCTGCGGCTACATTTTTCATTCCAGCTCCAATAATTGCTTGTGCAAGTACGGTTGCAGTTGTCGTTCCGTCACCAGCGATATCAGCTGTTTTCGAAGCTACTTCTTTCACCATTTGAGCACCCATGTTCTCAATCGGATCTTTCAATTCTATTTCTTTCGCTACTGTTACACCATCTTTTGTGATGTTTGGAGCGCCAAATTTCTTTCCGATAACAACGTTACGTCCTTTTGGTCCAAGTGTCACTTTCACGGCGTTTGCCAATGCATCAACACCTCTTTTTAATTTCTCTCTCGCTTCTACGTCGAATAATATTTCTTTTGCCATTTTTTATGTTTTTAACGTGATTAAAGTATCCCGTATATGTCTGATTCTCTCATGATGAGGTAATCTTTTCCTTCTAATTTTATTTCAGTTCCTGAATACTGTCCGTACAAGACCAAATCACCTTTTTTTACGGTAACAGGTTCATCCACTTTTCCAGGTCCAACTGCGATTACTTTTCCTTGCAAAGGCTTTTCCTTCGCGGTATCAGGAATAATAATACCACTCGCTGTTTTTTGTTCTGCCGGCGCTGCTTCGATAAGAACGCGATCGGCCAATGGTTTAAATTTTACTGACATATTTTTATAATTTGAGTTTTGTTTTGTACATTTTCTATTGCCCTAATATTGTGCCATTCAATGAATTCAGACAGAATTTCACTCTTAAAAAGTTTAGAGCATAAAAAATGTCAGTATGAGTGACATACTGACATTTAAATTTCTTTGAAGAAGTTTCCTATTGACCTCCTTCTGGAGCTGCAGGTTGTCCTGGTTGTCCTGGTTGT
>DDBE01000161.1:7091-7941 GCA_002332715.1 Flavobacteriales bacterium UBA2040 | reverse complement strand
TCATATCCAACCAAATAATACCTACCAGAAGGTGTTAAACGAGCGCTTGTTCTTGTGAAATTTTCAAAAGGCATTTCCATGGACGTTCTTCCCACTTCTTCCAAGTTCTTGTCAAATAAAATGGTCTCATAATCCCCTTTATTTTTATAAGACACCATAAGTGTTTGATAATCCTCGGAAACGATATACTCAAAAGAAAACGAACCACTTTCTTCTACTTCAGCAAGCTTTCTTTTCGAAGCCATTAAACCAATTTTCACCCATTCAGTTACAGCCAATTCTTTTGGTTTACCTAATTTAGAATCATTCTCCAATTCATGAATAAAATAATATTGTTTCTCTGCTTTTTTGTCGATATAAGTAGTAATGAAAACTACTTTGTTGGCAAAAACGAAGTCATTAACAATAGACAAATCTTCGTCCTTGTAAGTCAAATCCAACTCACTCTGCTTTTCCAGCTTAAGCGATTTTAAACTATATTTCTGAACGAAAACTTTCTTTTTTTCGTACTTTCTGGAATAAAAGGAGGTGGTTGTAGAACCAATGGGAATAGGAGCAGATTCCTTTTTTTTCAGTTTCATGGGTTCACCCCATTTGATTTCTCCTTCAAAATCTCCTTGGGCAAAAAGGGAAGTTGACCCAACAAGTAATGCAATAAGTAGTGATTTCAGTTTATTCATGTTAAATTTATTTTTCTCTAAAATACGATTCCATCTGAAAATAGAAAAGGAACTGACTACTTAAAACTAAGACCATATGACCTGCTTAAAACTCTAGATTTTAATTACCCCTTTGCGTGAAAGGATCAATTAATCCGGTGTTAATACAATAATAAAAAACAATTATTCTA
>DDBE01000161.1:3350-6767 GCA_002332715.1 Flavobacteriales bacterium UBA2040 | reverse complement strand
CAAGAGGAATTATGTTGAATTACGGAATTATACAAAACCAAGATGCCCCTCATTATGAATTGCAAAGTGATGTATCTTTATACGAATTACGTCTATATGAAGAAATGGGTGATGATGCATATAAAATGGGACAGGAAACCGAAGCTATTGCCTTGTACACTAAAGGGCTAGCTTTGGCTCGGGAATTAAAATCCCCTGAAAAAATCGCTTTGTTCTCAAACTTAATTCTCATGAGTTTGTAAAAGAAAAATGGCTCATTGTCATAAGGTTCGAAGAAGGTTGGTTTCTTTTAACTTTTACCAAAAGCCAGAAGCTGAAGATATGTTATTCGACAACAGTATATATGTTTTCAAAACAGGTAGAGCAATCTATTGCAATTTATATGAAGTTCTCCCGAAGTTAAAAAGTGGCGTTTTCATCCATTTCCACGACGTTTTTTATCCGTTTGAATACCCAAAAGAATGGGTGTACAAAGGGCGGAATTGAACGAGGATCATTTACTAAAAGCATTTTTGATGCACAACGGTGCTTACGAAACCATCTTGTTTTCAGAATATATCCATAAACATCACAAGAGTGCTTTTTCGGCAATGCCGCTTTCGCATGAAAATCTAGGTGGTAATTTGTGGTTGACCAAAAACTAAATTGCTCGAATCTGCTTGAAGTTAATTCCTAGCGAACGCTCGTATTTTCGAATATGCTTAATCTCAGCTGGATTGACAAATGCCAATGACAACCCTTCTTTTCCTGCACGAGCCGTACGACCGCTCCGGTGCGTATAATATTCTTCGTTTTCTGGCAATTGATAATGTGCCACATACGCCAAATCGCTAATGTCAATTCCTCGCGCTGCAATATCCGTTGCCACTAAAATCTGAGCCGAACCATTTTTAAACGCACGCATTGCTTTGTCTCTTTCTTTTTGGGATAAATCTCCGTGAATACAATCTGCAAGTAGATTTTTAGACAACAATTGTTTTGTCAATTTAATCGTCGCTGCTTTTGTTTTACAAAAAACCAATCCTTGGTTCTTGTGTTCACTGCGAATTAAAGAAAGCAAGGCTGAAAATTTAACCTCATCTTCACAAACCAAATAACTGTGTTGGATTTTATTGTTCACAACGTTCTTCCCACTCACTTTAATATTGTGCGCATCTGGAGAAATGTGTTTTTTAATTACATCCTGAATTCCGGCAGGCATCGTCGCCGAAAAAAGCCATTTATTCTTAATAGAATGAAGCATGCTAAGGATTTCATCTAATTCAGCTTTGAATCCCATACTCAGCATTTCATCTGCCTCATCAAGCACGATAGTTTTCACATTTCGAATATCGATTGCCTTCCGTTTTACCAAATCGATTAATCTACCTGGCGTTGCAACAACTATATGAGTCGGTCGCTGTAAGGATGATATTTGCTTGTCAATCTGCTCGCCGCCATAAACGGCTTCTGTGAAAATCTTTTCGGTGTATTTCGTGAATTTGAACAATTGTTTAGCGACTTGTTGTCCCAATTCTCTTGTCGGACAAAGTATCAAACCTTGAATTTCATTCACGTTAGTATCTACTTTCGCCAACAAAGGCAAACCGTAAGCGGCCGTTTTTCCTGTTCCTGTCTGCGCCTGACCGATGAAATCCCGGTCGGTTTCTAACAAAATTGGAATCACTTTTTCTTGGATTTCAGTTGGATTGATGATATTTAATTCATTTAATCCTTTTACAAAATTGGGGTGAATCCCTAACTGTTCGAAACTTTTCACGGAGTGTGTTTTTGGGCAAAGATACGGGTATTATTCTGCCTTTCGAAAATGGTATGGTTTTCGCTTACTCCACAGAAAAAAAACTATGCAGTTTTCCTCTAATCTGATTCTTCAACTTTTAATAATTAATGCTTCTTGTCACGCTCAACTCGACACTAAAGATGACCCCATTGTTGTGGATAAATTGAATAACTATTTAAACGCGTATTAAGAAAACAATGACAAAAGCAATTCTCTCAGAAACTGCTGATGAGAGATATTTTAATACAAGAAGATAGAATTATTAAAGCAATACAAAAATAAAGATCTTATATCAGAACTTTCTTCACACAACTTGGATATCGTCAGGCATAATTTAGATAAAATAGTCAATCGCTTTGATTTTGAAAATGATTTAGAGCAAACACTTAATTTCAATTAACGATTCAAAAACTCCTCAATTTTCTCATAACAATACCCCAATTCCCCATCTGTAGTGCAATACGGTGGATTCAAGAAAATCACATTACCTAATGGACGGAGCAAAATCCCATTCTCAACAAAGAAATCGTACGCCTCATCTCGAAGGCTGGAAAAATAAGATGTCGCCTCACCCGTCTTAATCTCCAAGGCCAAAATAGTTCCCGTTTGTCTCACCTCACTTACCGATAAATGACTTGCAATTCGCGAAGCAAAACTTTTGTGGTGTTCAACAATTCTTTCGATATTTTCCCACGTTTCTTTTTTAGCAAATAAATCCATATTCGCACAAGCAACTGCACATGCCAGAGGATTTCCAGTATACGAATGTCCGTGTAGCAAAGCTTTTGTGGTCTCATCGTGCAGAAACGCTTCGTAAATTTTATCGGAGGCAACGGTCAATCCCATCGGCAACACACCACCCGTTAATCCTTTCGACAAACAAACGATATCTGGTTTCTGACTTCCATGATCCATGGAGAACATTTTGCCCGTTCTTCCCCAACCGGTCATTATTTCATCGAAAATTACCTGAACTTGATTTTCTTTTGCTAAAGCGACCAATTTATCCAAAAATTCAACCGAATACATGCGCATTCCCGCAGCACCTTGCACGAGAGGTTCAACAATCAAACCAGCTATTTCAGTTGTTTCAAAGAGTGCTTTGGCTTTCACTAAAATTTCTGTCTCCTTTTCTTTCGTCGGAAATTCTAAAAAATCGACATCAAAGAAAAAATGCTCAAACGGTTTGTTGAAATATCCGCGTTGACCAATCGACATAGCGCCAAAAGTATCACCGTGATACGCACCTTCCAAAGCAACAATTCTTCGTTTTGGAATGCCCTGATTGTGCCAAAATTGAAACGCCATTTTTAACGCGACTTCAATGGCCGTAGAGCCATCATCCGAGAAAAAAACTCGGGTGAAATGATCCGGTAAAATTCCAACAACACGTTTTGCTAATTCTTCAACTTTTTCATGGGTCACTCCGGCCAAAAGAATATGATCTACTTTTTTGAATTGATCTTGAATCGATTTTGACAAATATTCGTTGCCGTGTCCATGCACATTCACCCACCAAGAAGAATTCGCATCGATATACGATTTTCCATTTCTATCATATAGCAAGGCATCTTTTGCCCGAACAATTTCAAGAGGATCTTTCGCTGTTTTCATTTGAGTAAAAGGAGGCCAAACGG
>DDBE01000161.1:0-3021 GCA_002332715.1 Flavobacteriales bacterium UBA2040 | reverse complement strand
CTCGCATCGGTCATTTTGATTGCTTCAGTTTGAACAAATTCTTTATTCACTTTATCAACCATCGGTATTCTTCCTAAAACGGGAATTTGTGAAACCGATGAAATTATCTTTTCTGTCGATTGGTGCTCTTCTCCAACATAGATAATTCCAAGAATGGGTATGTTCCTTTTTTTCAAGGCATCCACCGAAAGTAAAGTATGGTTGATACTTCCCAAATAATGCCGAGAAACAAGAATTACAGGCCATTTTTTTTCGGCTAGAACATCAATTAAGAGCAATCCATCGTTGTGCAAGGGAACCATCATGCCTCCTGCACCTTCAATTATTAAGGTGTTGTCAAAATGGGGAACTTCGAAATCGGAACTCTTGATTTCAACCTGGTCTATTTCAGCTGCACCATGAGGCGACATTGGTGTTTTTAATCTATACTTTTCGGGTAAAACATGAACAGTTTCATTACACAATCTCGCTACCTTGATGCTGTCTGTATTGTCTAAATCTCCTGCTTGAATGGGTTTCCAATAATTTGCGGCCAACGATTGAGCAACAATTGCCGATACGACGGTTTTTCCAACATCAGTGCCAATTCCTGAGATAAATGCTATTTGTTTCATTATTGAGGGCAAAGATAATATTAACCGCAGAGTGGCACAGTGAGTTTCTCTTTAATTAAACTTTTAGCGAGGTAAATTGTTATTAATTCAAAACAATATTATGTTATCATTTTTTAAATCAAAATCTCCGATAGAAAAACTCCAATCTCAATATGAAAAACTGATGGCGGAAGCACATAAATTAAGTACATCCAACCGGACCGCTAGCGATGCTAAAGTGAAAGAAGCCAACGATATATTGGATAAAATGGATGCATTAAAAAAGAAATAATGGCGAATCAATTTGCAATTTTAACTGACAGAGATCATAACCGTATAATTGAAATGGCTTGGGAAGACCGAACTCCTTTTGAAGCCATCGAATTTCAGTTTGGATTTTCCGAATCAGATGTTATTGCATTAATGCGAAACTCATTGAAACGCTCTAGCTTCAATCTTTGGCGAAAAAGGGTCAATAGCGGTGTGAGCCAAAAACATCTTTACAAAAGGAATTCTGGTGTAAATAGATTCAAATGCTCTCTTCAGCGCCATATAACAGGAAATAAAATCAGCAAAAGGTAATTTATGTTAGCTTCACCCCTTCAAAATTAAAGGTCCAATGACTTTTTAAGTACATTAAGATCTCTTGGTTGCCATCGCCTCCTAAAATAGGTGAATCAATGTGGGATACGTATGTCAAATGATTTAATTTCCCGACTTGTTTAATTTTTTCGATTACTTCAGGGTACAATCTTTTATTCTTAACGATTCCACCCTTTCCAACGTTCTTTTTACCAACTTCAAATTGCGGTTTTACCAATGCGATGCATTCAGCATTTTTCATCAATAATTGATGTAAAAACGGTAACACCTTCTCTAGTGATATAAAGGAAACATCAATTACAACAAGATCACATTGTTCAGATATCAATCGACTATTCAGCTCTCTAACATGTGTTTTCTCCAAATTAACGACTCTTTCGTCGCTGGCGATTTTTGGGTGCAACTGATTTTGGCCAACATCCACACAAAACACTTTTTTCGCTCCACCATCCAAACAAACTTCTGTAAATCCGCCTGTTGAAGCTCCAATGTCTAAAATGATTTTGCCTTTTACAGAAACATTAAAACTTTCAAGTGCTTTCTTTAATTTCAGCGCACCACGAGAAACAAATGGAATTTCTTCCGCCAAAAGTTCAATTTCAGCATCAACTGGGATTTTCTTCCCCGTCTTGTTCAACAGCTTTCCATTCACCAACACACCGTGTACACGAATGATTTCCTCAGCGCGCGTTCTCGTGGTTACGAGTCCACGCTGCAACAAAACCTTATCCAAGCGTTCTTCCATGCGACAAAGGTACACAAAGGATTTGTTCATATTTTGTTCTTCTTACTACCATATTTCCCTAACTTTGCACTTCCTTTATCCAAAAGCATCAATTATAAGTGATTTGAAAACAGTATACATTACAAGAAGAGAGACTTTCAACGCTGCACATAAGCTGTGGAATGAGAAGTGGTCGGCAGAAAAAAATGAAGAAGTTTTTGGTCGATGTTCCAACCACAATTGGCATGGTCATAATTTCACTTTGTACGTTACTGTAAAAGGAATACCCAACCCAGATACGGGATTTGTAATTAATTTGAAGGATTTAAGTCAAATCGTTAAAGACGAAATCGTTGAAGTTTTGGACCACAAAAATTTGAATCTTGACGTTCCATTTCTGGAGGATATTCTGCCATCAACGGAGAACCTAGTAATTTGTATTTGGGACCGCTTAGTTGAGCCAATTCGCAAATCGGGGGGTGAGATTGCAAAGGTAAAATTGGTAGAAACGGAAAACAACTACGTCGAATATTGGGGAGGTGGTGAACCTTTTTAGTGCAATTTCGTTTATAAATAAACAAAATCAAATAGCTTGAAAGAACAAATTATTTACGACGACAAATTAACAGAATCACTAGCTGCGCATTACAAAGAAATTTTAAGAGAACTAGGTGAAAATCCAGATCGTGAAGGTTTGGAGAAAACACCAGAACGCGTAGCTAAAGCTATGCAGTTTTTGACCCAAGGTTATGACCAAGACCCAGATGCACTTTTGAGAAAAGCACTTTTCAAGGAAGAATATTCAGAAATGGTTATCGTAAAAGATATTGAATTGTATTCTATGTGCGAACATCACATGTTGCCGTTTTTTGGAAAAGCCCATGTTGCATATATACCAAATGGCACAATCGTAGGTTTGAGTAAAATTCCTCGAGTCGTTGATGCCTATGCCCGACGTTTGCAAGTACAGGAAAGATTGACCATTGAAATACGCGATGCCATTCAACGCGTTTTAAATCCGAAAGGTGTAGCTGTTGTTTTGGAATGTTCTCACATGTGCATGCAAATGCGCGGGGTGCAAAAACAAAATTCAGTCACCAC
>DDBE01000016.1:7485-7692 GCA_002332715.1 Flavobacteriales bacterium UBA2040 | reverse complement strand
CAGAATTTATAAATACCAAGACACAAGGAAAAAATATCTGTGCTTGGGTCTGTGCAATCCAATCGATTTAAAATCAACTCTGGTGACGCGTAACCCAATTGAAATAGCGTTTTTCGATTGGGTAAATCGGTGCGATCAAAAGCCAATCCAAAATCAATCAGTGCACAATCCAGTTTTCCATTCTTTTCCTGAACAATAATATTCTCC
>DDBE01000016.1:2881-7198 GCA_002332715.1 Flavobacteriales bacterium UBA2040 | reverse complement strand
TTTTCCTGAACAATAATATTCTCCTGTTTTATATCAGCATGGGTGATATTTTGTTCTTCCAAATGTTGAAATAGCGGTTGAAGATTGTTGATGACCACCTCGAGCTTTTCCTTTCTTTTGGATCGTTTTACACCTTTCCAAAACAGGTCAAAAGTTTCTCCTTCTTCGTATTTTTTATAGATTCCGAACTGTGTTTCGTTTTCAAAACTGCCCAAAATTTCAGGCAACCCTTTTTGAGAGAGAGTAAATATATTTTCATTTTTAAGTTGTTGATATCCAATTGAATTAGATTTATCAATTAACTTAAATACAACTAATTTTTTAGAACTTTTTTCTTGTAAAAGAAAGGACTGACCAAAGCGTTTGGATTGTGTACGAGACAATTGCCGAACCAAAGTAAAATTCTCTTTCCAAACTTCCATGGAAACGAATTTACGGTTTTCTTTTCATCGAAAACTTGTATTGAAGAGTACCGAAAATTTGAATTCCGTCCGAAGGAAGGATTCCTGGGCCCGGATAGCCAGATGCTCGCCGTGTAAAGTATTTCTGATTGGTTAAATTGTTGACGCTCAACTCAAATGATAAATTGTATTTCCACTCATACCGAGTTGAAAGATCCATAATGAAATAGGACGAAACTAGACCGATGACAGCGTCACCAGATGGAAGTAGAGCGTTTGAAGCGTCGGAATATTGTTCGCTTGTATACGAAGCTTGAAATTGTGAGCTCCAATTTTTCACTTTGTATTTCAAGCCACCACGAACGATGAGCGGAGCTACATATTCCACCTGTTTTCCAATATAATTTGGTTCTTTAGAGCGTAAATAGTACGATTGAATATAGGCTGCGTTCACGAAAACAGAAAGTTGTTGCTTCGCTTTTTCTTTCATCGCATTGAGGAGGTCAAATTCGGTAAATATTTCAATACCTGTATTCACAGCGTCACCAATGTTTGTACGCTCTTTGTAGGTTGTTCCGGGTTTTGGCGCTAATCCAATTTTATCGCCGTAGAAAACATGAAACAATGCCAAATCGAAGATCCAATACTTTTTCACTTTACCTCGGAATCCAAATTCACCGGTGTGTCCATATTCGTCTCTCATAGCGGTATCCACAACAATATTTGGATTGTTTACTCGGATATCCGTAAAGTTGATGGCCCTGTAGTTTTGTGTAAAGTTGATGTACAAAGAATTCATTTTTTTCGTTTGAAACGAAGCGCCTGCTCCAAACAAAGGGACTAACCTATCTACTTGATTTTCAGAATCTATTCTGTAAACACCTAAAGTGTCGCCGTTGACCGGGTGAATCGCGTAGCTTTTGTAAAAACCTTCAGAAGCGCTGGAAATACTTTCCAAACGTCCTCCAAAATTTACACGCCATTGTCGACTTATAAAAACAACGTTCTCGGCAAAAAAGGCCAAATTTCGGGAAGGAAATAGGTAGGAGGAGTTCTCAAGATTATCTGGATTGATAAACATAAAATTAGCATCTGATCCATCTGTAGCTTTTCCTTGAAGACTGCTCGTGATGCCCCGGTAATAGCGAGCTCCAACAAGGATGGCACCATTTATTGGATGGGTGCATGTGCCTGCAAATCGATATTTTGTTAGGTAGCGAAGTTCGGCCCCCGCATTCTTAAAGTCTCCAGTTATCATTTCTCGATTACCTCCTGGATCGGCCTGTGTTATTTTCCCTAAAAAGCCTAATGTTTTACGTGAAGATAACATTCCAAATGTTCTGAAATTCAATCTACTACGAGAGCTGAATGTGTGATCGAAATGCAAGGCCATCATGTTCCAATTTACGTTGAACCAATTTCGATCGCGCAAACTTTGTCTGTCGTTTTCATTGAAATTGACATCGCTCAATCCGCCCGCTTGTCTCGCCAAATAGTTCATTTGGGTGTATTCTAATCTGATTTTGGTGTATTCAGCAATGTCATAGGAAACTTGAGCAAATGCCTGATATTGCGTGAATTCACTGTTTTCTCGGTATCCATTTCCCGTTTTAATTTGGTGATAGGCTTGATACGAGAATCGTCCTTTGGTTCCAGATACACGATTGAATTCTCCGTAATAACCATAGTTTCCGCCCGTTTGCCGGGTTGTAAAGGCAAATGCCGATTTTTCTTCTGGTTCTTTCAGTACGAAGTTGAGTAAGCCGCCAAATTGGGTGCCGTATTGCAGGGAAGCGGAGCCGCGAACAATCTCAATCGAGGAAAGCGCCTCAATTGGTGGTGTATAATAGCTTTCTGGATAGCCTAAGGCGTCCGCTGAGATATCGTAACCATTTTGACGTGTATTGAAATTAGCGGCTCTATTCGGGCTTAAACCGCGTCCACCAATCCCAATTTGGATACCAGCACCGTCACTTTCCCAAATGTTTAATCCTGGAATACGAGCAAACAATTCACGTGGATTCCCTGAAGATTTGGAGCCGTTCATTGATTCTACAGAAATTACAGCGTTTGTTCCGGTTGTTATTCTTGTTCCTTTTATGACGGGCAGAAAGTCTACATCGTACTTCTCTATTCGGGAATAATTGACGTTTACGTCACCAAACTGCAGAATTTCTGCTTCCATTTGAATGTCAAGAAAGCTAACTTTTGAGTCGAATAGAAGAAGTAAAGTGTCGTATCCTTGACTCGAAAAACGAACGGAATCACCTGTATTTAAGTGAATTGAGAATTTTCCATCGATATTTGATCTTGTTTTATTGTTGGTGATTAGATTTTCAATTTTAACGAAGGGTAAACTTTCCTTGGAGGATTGACCTGTTATTTTTCCATTCAGCACTTGTCCGTAAGAAGCAGAGCACATAAACCACAATATAACAAGGATATAGCGCATTAATCTTTGAAATTTTCTAACCAGTTACGGTGTTGGAGATTATACTTTAAGGACGATAAATCAACGTTTTTGGAAATCATCAATTGAGACGGTCGACCATTTAAGGTAACATATACATCGGCGTGAACGGTTGGATTCTTGATCTGATAAGTTCGATTGTTGATTTTGAGTGATTTATCTTTGAATTCTTGCTGCAAATGGTGAGCGAATTGAATCAACATGTCCGATTGAGTCGACATTTGTTCCTCCTGTTTACGCGTAAGGTAGTCGCTATTTATCACCTCTATTTCTCCATCGGTTTTCGAATCATGAACATAAAACTGCGCTAATCCTTCTTTGTGCATCAGCATAACACGCCATGAAAAGCGAAATCCTTCTTCGTTCCAAAACAGTTCACCAGGATAGAGAATGTGACGGAAAGGAATAGCTATTTGAAGCAAAATGAAGAAAATAAACCCATAAAACATATTTTTGCTTCTTGTTTCGGTAATCACTGTATTGTATTTTTTTTCAACACGATACGAAATTTTATTTTTTAAAAAAATAATGATTTTTTCATGAAATTGAACCGAAAAGAAAATCAAAGTCAAACTGATCATCACATACGGAAAAACGCCAATTGGGAAGAGATAGGCTGTCAATAAATGAAAGGCTATCACGAAGAAATAGGCAATAGGTCGAGTTCGATTCATCAAAAGAAAAAAGACAATGAACAAATCATAGATGCACCCGAACCACGAGAATAGATAGGCGACCCATTTTTGTTTTAGCAATTCACCAAGAACAGGCATGTCACCATGACTGCTGAGCCAAATGGACAGCGGTTGCGCTTCGAACAACCAATCGGAGTTCAGTTTCGCAATGCCCGCAAATACGTAAACACAAGCCAATTGAAACTGTAGAATCTGAATATTGAATTTTGGAATGGAAACAAACGATTTCTTTTTTCGCCAAGCGACATCTAGTGAAAAATCTTTGTTGGCGGGCAGCCAGATCATCAAAAACGCGACTAAACTCACAAAATAATAGTGGTTCAAATAATTGGTTTTGTCCAGCAACTCAACATAAGTAAAAGACAAAAAGTAAAGAGCAGCAGCCAAGCGATAGAATAAGCCGAAAATAATACCAAATGACCCTAAAATCATGAGAATAAAGGGTAGATACATCCAATCGCCAGCAAGTGGTTTCACCCATTCTAACCCATAAAATCCAAAGAAAAAGTCAGGCTGAATGTACATTTCATCGACCCATCCTTTGGATAAAAACCGAATAGTACCGAACAAAGTTAAGAGCCCGAAAATCAGCCTAAAAACAATCAAAGGCGCAATGGATGTTTGCTCATTTCGGGTAAAATACTTCATCGTTTAATCACCGTCGTTGTCCTGGTAAGTGATTAGCACGCCGAATGCAGAGGTCATGTCTGTTTTGAAATGAACAACCAAATTTTGCAACTTGGTGTACAAG
>DDBE01000016.1:0-2522 GCA_002332715.1 Flavobacteriales bacterium UBA2040 | reverse complement strand
ACCATTGATTTCATTCAAAATTTCATCCCGAAGACTTTGTTTGTCCAATGAAACAAGGTAATCATCGAACCCTTTTCCATCGCTTCCAGCAGTATTTATGCCTTGGAAGACAGCTTTTATAAACTTCAAGTTTTCTTCTAGTAACAAGAGTGATTTACCCGAATAGGGCGCTTCAGCATATTGTGGTTGAGCTATGCCCAAACTTTGTTTGCCGATCGTAATACCCAATTTCGCGTTTTTTGCCAATTCGTATTCCATGTTGAAAGCATTGATCAGCAAGGAAAATCCACTTGTGGAACTTGTGCCTGTCGATTGTTTAAATTGTGCAGCGTAACTGCTTGTCCAATCGTTTAAAACGTTGTCTAGATCGTTTTTCATTTTGTCCAACAAGGCGTTTATAAATTGACGTTGATTAGACGAGCTACTTAACAAACTCAAGGCACTAGGACGAAAAACAAGAAATTCTATCGCTGGGTATCCAATCGCATCAATGTTGGCCAAAATGTATACATCTGGATTCGATTGTGCTGATAAATTCAGGACTTTGGACGTATCTGTAGGAAATGTGCCACACGCATCGCGAAGTCCATGGTTCAAACCCGGTCCAAAATGAAACATCTTGGCCTTTTGAAAAATCAAGTTTGAACTCAGCCATTTGTCTTTGAAATTGTCAAGATTGGCAGCATTTTGATTACCTGTAAATGTCGTCCAAGCCTTTTGCAGTTCAGCAATTGAGGCTTCCATGGATAGGTACGTAGGGACAATAATGTTGTCTGTTAGATTCGATAAAAGCTCTGTTTTATTAAAACTATTGGGTTCTTCTTCCACTTTCTTTTTGCACGAAAAAGAAGAGGCAATCAGCAATCCAATAAGAAAAAATCTTTTTGTCATTCTGTTTTAATATTTAGCTTCTAAAGTTGCTTTTATTCCATTCAAATCTTGCAAGGTCAAATTCCATAAATTGGTTCCGAATTGACTCATCAAGGCCTTATGTTCATTGGTGTTCATTCTTCTTGTCTCTAAAGGTGAATAGCGAAGGTTGAAAGAGAAAGTGTATGCTTCGGTTAGTACATGCAAGAACTTCGCATTGTCTGTTCCGTAGTGCGATATCGCTTTGTCCATATAAGCAATCGCCTGACTTGCCGAGATGTTTTCCCACGTTGTGCGAATAGTGCTAATCGCTTGATCACGGTCTGCATATACTTTGTTCGAAATGGCTGCTCGTCCTTTCAGGAAGTTGTTCATCATCAGTGCATTGCAGCCCAAAGTTGGGTTTTGACTGTTGCAATATTTTCCCCAATAATGGGTCGCTGCAGTAGTTGGAAAATCCGTTGGAACTCCAAAATATCCAAAAGCTTCGTCCCAATGATGCTCCATAGTCGTGTAATAGTCGCCCGTTGAAGCATTTACAGCAGTAGAATTGTCGACATTCATCTTGTCAGTTCCAAAATAAACATTGAGCGCTTGGTTCATGAAAACAGCTCCCATTATCGATTTTTCGATCATTTCTGCACAATCAAATCCATTTTCGTCAAACAAATAAGTGCTAGTTCCTGATGTTAATGTTCCGGCCTGACCAGAACTAGCCGTTTGACTTGAAACTTGACTAGCGTTGGCGATTTTGTCGAATAAACCTTCAATCATAGCTACATCTAGACCAAAACATTTGTCTTTCAATTGCTTTGAACTCACGAAGGAAAATGGATTGTTCGAGTTGCTGAACATATCATTTAGCACTTGTGATGAAATTATGCTTGTTTTCCCTAATTCCGCATACGCAATCATTTCATCCAATTGACTTAATCTGTCCGTCTGTCCAGAATAGCTTACTGTTGAATTTCCATTTCCATCAGTGAAGGAATAAGTAGCGGGAACAGTGTAAGAAGTAGTTGCAGGATATTCACAACTTCCGTCGTCTTTTGTTGCTTTTTCGTTATAATTTGTTGCAGTCTCGTCGGTGCATCCTTGTTTTTTACAAGCTCCTAATGCTAGGCCTAATGCAGATATGATGAGTAGGTGTTTTGTCATTTTATCGGTTTTTCAATTTTCTTATTTGTATTAATTCTAAATAACGATGCAAATGTAGGGTGAGTGCTTCCGACGGTCAATACCATTTTTAAGGTATTTGCTTTTTTTCTTTTCAAGATGATTACTTTTGAACATGCACAAACACCTTTTAATCGGAGAGAGTGGAGGTTCCAAAACGGATTGGGTTTTGTTGGATAATAAAGGCCAAACGACCAAATTCTCAGGAGAATCTCTTCATCCGAAAAATTGGTTGGATTTTAACTTTAAAAAACTAAACAAACAATTTGAAATGGCCGGTATCGCGCCAAGGGAATCACGTTTGGTTTTTTATGGTGCCGGCTGCAACTCTTTTGAGCAACAAAATGCCTTTATATTATTGGTCCAAGAACTTTCGTTTTCCAATGTGGAAGTGCATGGTGATCTTTTGGCTGCTTGTCTGGCAACTTTGGGAGAGGAAGATGGTTTTGCCTCTATTCTTGGCTCTGGATCGGTCC
>DDBE01000067.1 GCA_002332715.1 Flavobacteriales bacterium UBA2040 | reverse complement strand
GTAAAGACAAAGTGGAATCAACAAGCCAACTAGAAATTTCTGATGAGAAGTTGGAAAATGATACTTCCGAAAACAAACGAATCGTTTTGAAGTTGGATTTGCTCAGCTCAAAAAAAAAGGATAGGAGCAAGCGTTTACAAACAGATCAAAAACTATCTCGTGCTTGGAATACTTTGGTTGATATCCGGAGCGTAAATTCAAATATTTGCGTTGACTTAAAGTATGCCTCAAGCGACAACTTCATGAAAATGGTTTTATACGACACAATCCGAAGAGCCTATTTACAAAAAGATGTTGCCGCACGATTGGGAAAATGTCAGGAGTATTTGTCGACTTTGAATAAAGATTATCATTTGCTTGTATACGATGGCGTGAGACCGGTGAGTGTGCAATGGAAGATGTGGCGAGCCTTAGATAGTATCCCGGTAAAGCAAAGAGTTAATTTTGTTAGCAATCCTGCGAATGGCAGTATACACAATTATGGAGCTGCTGTTGATCTTACTATTTGTGATGGGAAAGGAAAGCCTTTGGATATGGGAGCTGCATATGATGATGTCCGTAAAATTGCCTATCCGAAATATGAAAGTCAATTTTTAAATACAGGTGAATTGACAGAAGAACAGGTCGCAAATCGAAAAATGTTGCGAAAGGTAATGACAAGTCAAAACTTTCGCAACATTCAAACTGAGTGGTGGCATTTCAACGCTTGTTCAAGGAACGAAGCGAAAGCCAAATATGTTCAATTAAAATAATCTAACTTTTATCGAAGAATGATTACGTGTCCTGCATACGTTTTCACGTCATCTACATTTTTCGCTTTCAATGTGATTTTCCAGATATAAGTTCCATCTGGACAAATATTACCTTCGTAAGTACCATCCCAATCTACTAAGTGATCTCTTGTTTCGTAAACCATTTCACCCCATCTGTTGTAAATCTGCATTTCAAATGAATTTGTTCGTTCACCTAAGACGATTACGCGAAACTCATTGTTGTGCTCATTATTATCTGGTGTAAATGCATTCGGTACGTAAATACTGAATTCTTCATCCAATGGAATGATATCACAATAAGTCGATTCACAAACATATCCAGCATATATATCAGATAAGGTTAAACAGATATTGTAATCTGCCGGACTCGCTGCTGGAAGGTGTAAATCGGGTTTTGTGCAGATGAAACGCCATCAGCTCCGAATGACCAAGAATGGTTTCATTTCTTTGCACCAACAAGGAATTATGGAAAATAAATTCAAATCAAATTACTACCCAACTTTTTTTTCAGGAGTAATGCAATCTTTCAAGTTAATCTAGTGAATAATCTAAAAGGTTTACTATTTCAAATGTTAAATTTAATTCTTGTTCAATTCTTCCTGAAATAATTCAAAGATTCTTCGGTATTCATCTGCCCAAGAATACCATTTCACAAAGCCATGACCTTCAATAGGATAGATGGCAATATTCCAATCCTTTTTTTCAAGTTCAATAAAACGTTGACTAAGACGGACAACATCTTGAAATTGAACATTGTCATCTACCATTCCATGGAGCATGAGAAGTGGTTTTTCTAGATTTTGAGCAAAATTAATCGGTGATGACTGCCAATAAGCTATTGAATCTGTGTCGGGGTAGTTTAATATATTGCTCGTGTATTCATGATTGTAATGCATCCAATCTGTCACTGATCGAAGAGCAGCCCCACAAGCAAATTCTTGAGGTCTATTTAAAAGAGCCATAAGCGTGATGAAACCACCATAAGATCCGCCGTAAATACCAACTCGTTTTTCGTCAATTCCAAGGCTATCTACAAGAAGGTTTTTTCCCGAAATTTGATCTTCTAAATCCCAACCTCCCATGTGTCGGTAAATGGCCGTTCTGTGGTCGCGTCCATAGCCTTCGCTTGCCCGAAAATCGATATCCAAAACGGTATATCCATTATCTGTCAAAAGATTGTGAAACATATATTCTCTATAATAAGAACTCCAGTAATTATGGGCGTTCTGAAGGTATCCAGCGCCATGAACAAAAATAACTGCAGCTCCAGTTTCGATCTCTTTTTGGGGTTTGTATAGTCGCGCGTAAACCTTCTTTTTATCCTTTCCCAAAAATGAAATTACCTCGGGATTTCTCCACTTATATTTTTGAAATTCTTGCGATTTCGAAAAGGTGATTTGGGCTAATTTTTCTGGCGATTTATTTTCTGAAATATACAGCTCAGGTGGTGTGTTTTTTACAGAAAAAATCACAGCCAAATCACGTTCATCGGGTGATAATGAGACGTCATAATTACCATCCTCTGTTAAAAAGCTTTTCCAAGACTTTTTTATAGGATCAAACGCATAAAATTCACGATTTCCAGGATGAATTTTATTGGCTGTTAAATAAAAGGTTTTTCCGTCATTCGAAAGTCTAACGTCGTGTACTTCAAACTGACCATCAGTTAGTTGTGTTTTTTTGTTTGATTTGAAATCATAACTATACAAATGCGAATATCCTGTGCTTTCAGATTGATAATACATGTGATTTTCTGAATTCCAAAATCCAAGTGTGCTAGTAGATTTATTCCAGCCTGAGATGCCAGGACCACCGATCCATGCTTCATCGTGTTGGTGATCAATTACGTCATAGCTATAGTTTGCACTATTGATTTTTACGATCCAACGATCTTTATTATCATAACTGCGAATATCCATGAGGGTAATCCCTAAATTCGAAGATATAGGACGATGAAAAACAATTTTTCTATCAATTTCAAATTCAGAGATTGTGTCTCCGTATTCCTTGTAATATTCGGGTTTTTTTCGGATTCCAGGAAGCTTACCAAAGTCAACTCTAACTGTGGTGTCGTTTTCAAAATCTGAAATATAAAAGAAGTGCGTAGGTTCTTCAGCGCCTACTTTTGGTCGGGCATCTTGCGTGTATGAATATCCATCTTCCGAAATATGATGTTCTACATGGGTACTTTTGTTATTTGGGTAATCAGCAACACTGATAAAACCAAATTTTGCATCTTTGCTGATATCCAAGAAATCCAAGTATTTACCACTCAAATAGAATTTTTTATCAATTGGTGAGTCGTTTTTTTTCAGATTCCATTCATTTTTTTCTTTCTTTTCCTGAATGTAAAGAAAGAGAGCTTGTTGTTGATCCTTTAATTCATTTGATTTAGATGAATTATCGTCTGATGGGGTATTCCCCCCTTTTTCGATAGAGGTAATTTGCTTTATTGTTCCATTTTCAGAACTGTAAAGGAACATGTTGTTTCCGTCTCTATAAACAACTTCTTTAGGATTAGAAAGCCGTATGACCTCATTTATAGAAGATTCTGTTGAGATTAATGCTTTTTTGGTTCCGTTTCTTTTATTGTAGACCCATAATCCACCTTTTGAAATGAAATATTGGTCGTCATACTCTGATTGATTTTTATCAAAAGGAATAATCTCATTTTTTAATTCGTCAATTTTATCTATTTTTTTTGAATCTAAACTGTAAGCGTGAAGCGAAGAAGAGAGTTCGTTTTTTGAGTTCCAGTAGAAGTAAATGGATTTACCATCAGCGGACCAAAAATGATTTTCTGGCCAATATCCGATAAAGTCTTTTCCTTTCATGATCTCATTTAGTTGAATGGGTGAAATGTTATCTTTTTGAGAGTGTACGAAAGTGCTAAGACATAAAGCGATAATTAAAACTAAACAGTTAATCATGAAAGAGTTATTTGATAAAAGTGAAGATAATAAAAAAGGGGAACCGAAGTCCCCCTTTTGTATCATTATCCTTTTGGATTAGAAATGGTACATAATACGTACACTACCAGCTGGCGCACCAGCGTCAGTTCCGAATCCAAAACTAGAAGATTTACCTGTACGAGCGGTAGTTGTTTCAACTGCCGTTCCATTCCATTCTTCAGATGTAGTTTCACCTTCTCCTGTTGAACTGAATCCAAGACCCCATCCAAACTCAACTCCTAAAGACAATTTAGGAATTACGAAGTATTCAGCACCAACAAAACCTCTTAAACCTAATGTAAAAGAAGAACCTGCTTTAACTTCAGTGTCTCGCGATCCTGGGTTAGTAGCAGAGATTGCCTCACCGTAAGTGTTAGTTTGTGTAGGAGCACCGCTGCGTCCAAGACCCAACTCACCACCATAGTACCCTTGTAGACGACCATGACCTCTTCTTTTCTCAAGACCACCGCTCAAATAAAATCCAAAGCCTGAATTTTTAGTTTCATCTTCAACGTATGAAGGCGTAGAACTACTTGAAGTATCAGTTAAAGTAGTTGCGCTGTTACTAATCGTTGTTATACGCAATGTTCCTCTATATGCAGTATTCTCATCAACAAAGTATTTTCCGAAAATTGCATTGTTATTGACGAAAGCATTGTTCATTGAGTTACCAGTTGTACCATTCAACATGTTTCCAACATAAGAAAGGAAAGGAGATGCATCAGCCCCTAAAGCCCAATCTCCAGCTTCTGGTGTTACTACAAAACCGTTGTCATTTTTGACCATTGTGGTCTGTGCGTTCACGAATGATCCCATTCCTACGAAAGCACAAGCAATTAATAATGTTCTTTTCATAATTTAATTAATTTAATGATTATCGTTATCAAACTTAGTGAATCTTATCCATATATTGTAATATATTTAATACAAAGTTACTAAAAGAATGAACGAAAAATTGTTTATATCTTAATTCTGTACGCAGGATTATTGGGTTAGGTTACATTTGTTTTCATT
>DDBE01000035.1:915-8311 GCA_002332715.1 Flavobacteriales bacterium UBA2040 | reverse complement strand
TTCAGAAATTTTTAAGGGTTTCGATACACGATTTGGGGTGAGCTGTGTGCCTGTTTTCCAATCTTTAGTGGTGGGCTTCTGAACCAATTCTTCTGTAATGGTATTCCACGATTTACAAGACGTACATTGCCCTTGCCATTTGGCAAACTGCGCCCCACAGTTTTGACAAAAAAAAGTTGTTTTCACTTTAGCCATTAGTATCCGTATTCTGTTTTAATTTCATCTGCTCTTTCTAACATATCATCTTTTGAGTATCCCTCAATGTCATCCAACATATAAGCCGAGTAATAAATATTCATGGCTTTTTTTAATCGTCCTAATTCTTCATAATGACGGGCAAGATAATAGCTTGCTATTGTGGAATCGGGATAGTGAGTGTTTGCTAATTTTGCTAAATCTCTATATAATTCAAATTGTTCTGTGTTTTCAATAGCTGCAGCAATCGCTCTAAAATCATTGACAAGAATCTGTTTTTCAATACCAAATAAGGATTCGATCATATCGTATTTTTCAATCAAATATGCCACTGGAGAAGCCTCTGAGGGTAAAATATAGTCCTTATATTCTTTCATGCTGATCGGTTGAAATACAATAAATATATTTTGTAAGGCCTTTGGAATAGCTTGCGCTACCAACGAATAATGGGTGGCATCTTCAAAATTGTCATAGGCATATAAAAGGGTTGAATTTTCTAAAGCAGAAATTTTAGAATTCAATGCAATTGCTTCATTTTTATTTTGTTTGAAATCGAGAGTAGCGGTTGCTAAATAATAAAATGTCTTAGCTTTACTTTCCATGCCAAGTCGTCGTGTAAGATTCTCCTCCATATTGTATGATAAACTAGGGCTTAAGGCTACATAAGCATTAAAAACAGGACTTGTATTAAACATAAAGTAATTTATGAAATTTGCTGATTTGCCATGCCCCACAGCCATTCGAAAATTAAGACTACGGTAGTTTTCGTTCATGAAAACAATAAGCTCGTTTTCGATAAAATCATAAAACTGAGCTCCGGTTTTGGACGGTAAATAATCATTCAAAGACATCATGTAATCTTGAGCTTTTGAATTGACTTGATTGACCCCTACGACTATGGCTTCTGGCATGTCGCCCCAATACGAGTAATAATCCACATTTCCTGCAACCACTTCAAAAAGATAATCGCCATCAAAAACAACAATTAAAGGATAGCTTTTTTCAAGGTTATCCTCATAATTTCGTGGCAGTTGTATTTTTAATTCTCGAGACGTCCCTAAAACTTCAGATTCAATTGTTTCATAAAGAGTCTGAGCGAAAGAAATATTGAGGCTTAAAAGTAATGAAATGACAAAAAATTTCATGTGATATCTAAATATGGTTTCGTGTTGCCAAGTTAAGAAAATAACCGAAACCGAATTATACTATTTCGAAGTTTGTTTTGGAAATACGTTGTTGTAAATCGGTAGAAAGAGCAGGGAGAGTCCTCCCAATACAATGACCATTAAGGTTTGTGAAGTCCACATAATCCATCCAAAAGCAATACTCGGATCTTCAGGAAAATTGAAAATAGAAAATGCTGCAAAAACCGCCAAGGGATAGGATCCTATTCCGCCATTAGTTGCAGCAATACTGAAGCTTGCAAAAATGAATCCAATTAGAATCGCCGAAAACGGAAGTTGACTCGTTTCACTTATAGAGAACGTTGTGACATAAAACATAAGTACATACATAATCCATATAAAAAGTGTGTGCGCTATAAAGGCCCACTTTTTTTTCATTTTTAATATGCTCATAATTCCTTCAACAAGTCCTAAAAAGAGTGTTTTAATTTTCAATATGACGGGACGGTTCGAGTTTTTAATCGCTTGATATAAAATGACGATAACAAGAATAGCAATAAGACCTAAAATAAGCAGTTTGGTGGGATCAATTGCTGTAATAACGTTCTTATAAATAATGTCAAACTCTAACACTAGGCTTATGCTTATAATACTGAGCATCACCACTAAATCGGCGACGCGCTCGGCAATAATAGTTCCAAATCCTTTTTCAAAAGGAACCCCTTCATAGTTGGTTAGAACAGTCGCACGAGAAACTTCTCCAGCTCTGGGGATCGTGTAGTTTACTAGATAGGTTATAAACACGGCCATGATACTGTTTGGAAATCGCAATTGATACCCCATGGGCTCAATCATAAATTTCCAACGATAGGCACGTGACAAATGGCTAAGTAAGCCAAAAAATACTCCAAGTCCTATCCAAAAATAGTTGGCATTCTTGAAATATACCACTAGGGTCTCGACAGAAATCTTAGAAATAGAATACCAAACTAAAAAGGCGCCTAATAGGAGCGGTAAGCTAATTTTTAAAACGGATCTAAGGTTCTTGTTCAAGATTAGTTTAGTAGATTATTGGCTTCATTTGGAAACACTAGTGAAGGCTTGAATACTTTTGCAGATTCAACATCCATAAAAGCATACGTTATAAGTATTAGGATATCTCCAATAGACACTTTATGTGCAGCAGCTCCATTTAAGGTGATTTCACCAGAATTTCGTGGACCTGGAATGACATATGTATCTAAACGTTCGCCATTGGTATTATTAACCACTTGGATTTTTTCGCCTTGAATGATGTTAGCGGCATCCATTAAATCTTCATCTATAGTAATACTACCAATGTAATCGAGGTCCGCTCCGGTTACTTTTACACGATGAATTTTAGATTTTACGACTTGTATTTGCATGGGTACAAAGGTAATTAATTTAATGCGATATTGTCAATTAATCGAACATCTCTTGCAAAGACTGCAATAAATGCGCGGTAGCTTTTAGTGAGGTTTTTTTGTTGGATGGGTATTAAGGTTTCACTCTCGGAAATCTGAAAGTATTCCAACTCAAATAAAGGATGATTGCTAAACTGGGTTTGCACCCATTTTGAGATGTCTTGTGATGCCTCTGAATTAAATTTATCTTTTACAGAAAGTAGCGTGTTGTAAATCAGAGCGGAGGCCTCGAGTTCTTTGATGGTTAAACGGCTATTTCGTGAGCTCATAGCAAGTCCATTAGATTCACGTTCAATTGGACAGCCTACAATAGTTACTGCTAATTGAGTGATCTCAACCATTTTTTTGATGATTTGTAATTGCTGAAAATCTTTTTCGCCAAAATAGGCAGTATGAGGTTTTACAACCTCAAATAGCCACTTTACAATCGTTCCAACACCATCAAAATGGCCTGCTCTATATTTGCCTTCCATTTGAGATTCCAAGGTTCCAAAATCAAAAGTAGTGGCCGTCGTTTCTGCTCCATAAACCTCAGCTACAGTTGGTGCAAACACAATTATTCGAGTTTTGGAAAGTGTTTCTAGTAACTTAAGGTCTTCAGTTAATGTGCGTGGGTATTGCTCTAAGTCGCTTGGATTATCAAATTGTGTGGGATTCACAAAAATACTCACAACCACTAAGGAGTTTGCAGCTAAGGCCGCTTTTACTAAGGACAAATGTCCCGCATGTAAAGCCCCCATAGTTGGTACAAAACCCAATGAAAAAGTCGTATGACTTTCAGCAGCAATAAAGGCACTTATTTCGGCGTTTGATGTGTAAACTCGCATTTCGTAAATAATTAACGGAGAGCAAACTTACGGTATTACTGTTAATCTGCATAAAATTTTGTATTTTTGCGTGCTTTTTATTGATAATGCTAAAATTATAGAACATATGAAAGATAAGAGAGTATTGTACGTGTCGTCCGAAGTTGTTCCTTATTTACCTGAAACAGAAATTTCCTCAATGTCGTTTGAAGCCCCTAGAATGGTAAACAAACAAGGCGGGCAAATACGAATATTTATGCCGCGCTATGGAAATATTAATGAACGAAGACATCAACTTCATGAGGTGATTCGTCTTTCGGGAATTAATTTAGTGATCAATGATTTAGACATGCCATTAATCATAAAAGTGGCCTCGATTCCAAAAGAACGTATTCAAGTTTATTTCATAGACAATGAAGAGTATTTTAGTAGAAAAGCCACATTAACTGATGAAAATGGTGACTTATTTAACGATAATGATGAGCGCGCTATATTTTTTGCCAAAGGCGTTATAGAAACTGTGAAAAAATTGAACTGGGCGCCAGATATTATTCATGTTCATGGATGGTTAGCATCATTATTGCCATTATATCTGAAGCAGTATTATAAAGATGAACCTCTCTTCAAAGAGAGTAAAATTGTAACTTCTATCTACGATCAAAGTTTTGACAATACGCTTAATGATGGTATTGTTGATAAAATTAAGTTTGATGAAATTGAGGAAACACATATCGATAAGCTAAATACACCTACCTATTCTAACTTAATGAAAGTAGCTGTTGATTTTTCAGACGGTTTGATAAAGGGATCTCAAGAACTCCCAAAAGATCTTGAAGACTATCTTGCCTCTTGCGAAAAACCCGTATTGGACTACCAATACCCAGAAGCTTTTGCAGAAGCATACACTGAATTTTACAATACACAAATCTTAAAACTAGTACCCTAATGAAATATTTTAATTCAGTTTTATTTAAATCAATCTGCGTTTTAACATTGATTTTTATGAATCAATCCTGCGAAAATGAGTTTTCAGAAATCGGAACTGATATTGTAGGAACCCCAGGTTTCGAAATTAAAAAAAAGACCTATCCCGTTACTACTTACAATAAAAAAATTACTCCATTTCAATCTAATGGTCTAGCTGAAAACCTTTTAGGATATTACTACGACCCTGTTTTTGGCGCATCAACAGTTAATTTTGTGGGACAACTCACCCCTGCTTCGCTAACGCCTAATTTTGGGGAAAATACTGTTCTTGATTCTGTAGTGCTAACAATTCCTTACAATAGCACAGTTTCAACTGAAGATGACACTAGCTATGAGTTGGATTCCTTGTATGGAGGTACTAAATCCGATTCAATAAAGTTATCTATTTTTAGAAATAATTATTACTTGAGAGCATTTGATCCCAGTGGAGATTTAGATGCCACACAAAATTATTATTCAAACGGCTCTTTGGCTCAAGGCGAAACCATAGGAGCTTCCGAACTTGAAGGGCAATTGCTGTATTATAGTGATAACTATTATCCGAAAGCTAATCCTATTGGACTAAAAGAAGTAAATGAAGAGACAGGAGAGTTGGAGGTTACAAGTACAATTCCGCCAAGCTTGAGAATTCCTTTATATGGTAGTTCTTCTGAAAACACAAGTGTTCCTGACAGGTTTTGGGAAGGTCTTATCTTTGCAAAAGAAGAAGATGAAGTCCTTAGTAAAACCAGTAGTTTTTATGAGTACTTTAGAGGTTTATATTTCAAAGTGGAACCTACCGTTACTGAAAATAAAAACTTAGCACAATTAAATTTTTCTTCAGCCAGCTCCAATGTGACACTCTATTATACGTACGACCAAACCACAACGGTAGATGGTGAAGAAAATACTACGAAAGTACAAGGGGAGTATGAAATGACTTTCTCTGGAAACAGAGTGAATATTTTCAAGAATGAGTTTAATACCTCTATATTACAAACCATTGAAGACACTTCAACGGATGCTGAGGGAGATGATTATCTGTATCTAAAAGGTGGTGAAGGCTCTATGGCTATTATTGAATTGTTTTCTGACGATGAAAATGGAACAACCAAAGCCGAACAATTAAATGAATTTAGAGATGTTGACGAAGAAGGTGTAATCACAACAAAACGCTTAATCAATGAAGCCTATTTGGAACTCTTTGTAGAAACAACATTGTCTAATCTCGATAAGCCTAGAAGAGTGTATGTGTATGATATCGCTAACAATCTTCCTGTAGCTGATTTTTTCTTAGACCAAACAACTGAAGCAGCTTCTTCAGATTCTAAATTTACACATTTAGTGCCCTTAACTAAAGAAACTGGTGCTGACGGTGTGGAAGAACAAAAATATAAAATTCGACTAACCGAGCATTTGAATAATATAGTGATGCGAGATTCAACGAATTTTAAACTTGGATTAGTAGTTACCTCCAATGCAGGAGCAGCCAACACAAGAGAATTTCTAAGCCCTACGGATGTTGAGGGTGTGCCAATTGGAACTGTACTAACTCCAAAAAGTATTGTCTTGCACGGAAACAACTCTCCTGATGCAGCTAAAAGCGTAAAATTCAATATTTACTATACCGAACCTAACAACTAAACCAGATGTGTGGAATTGTAGGATATATAGGTCATCGTGAGGCCTATCCAGTGATACTAAAAGGACTGCAACGCCTTGAATACAGAGGATATGATAGTGCAGGAATTGCTCTATATGACGGTTCAGAAATTACACTCTGTAAAACCAAAGGCAAAGTTGCAGACTTAGAACATAAATTTTCGGAAACCAACAGTTCCAAAGGTCGCTTAGGCATTGGACATACACGTTGGGCAACCCACGGCGTACCAAATGATGTAAATTCGCATCCTCATTTTTCTAATTCTGGAGATTTAGTCATTATCCATAATGGTATTATTGAGAACTATGGCGCTCTAAAAGAAGAACTCATAAAAAGAGGTTACGTTTTTTCTTCTGATACTGATACTGAAGTCTTAGTGAACTTAATAGAAGACATTCAAAAAAACAATAATTTAAAACTGGGGAAGGCCGTGCAAGTGGCACTCAACCAAGTTGTGGGTGCCTATGCCATTGCGGTATTTGATATTAAAAAACCCAACGAGATTGTAGTGGCACGTCTTGGCAGCCCTCTAGCGATTGGAGTTGGAGACAATGAGTTTTTTATTGCTAGTGATGCCTCTCCATTTATTGAGTACACCAACAATGCCATCTATTTAGAAGACGAAGAAATGGCTGTGGTTCGGTTAAACAAGGCAATAAAAATTCGAAGCATTAAGGACGATAAAATCGTAAGTCCATACGTTCAAGAACTAAAGATTAACCTTGAGCAAATCGAAAAAGGAGGGTATGATCATTTTATGCTTAAAGAAATTTTTGAGCAACCAAATGCGATTAAAGACACTTATAGAGGGCGTTTATTGATCGACGAGGGTATTGTCAAAATGGCCGGCGTAGAAGATAATATGGGCAAGTTTTTGAATGCCAACCGTATTATCATCATCGCTTGTGGCACTTCATGGCATGCAGGTTTAGTTGCAGAATATATTATTGAAGATTTAGTACGGATTCCTGTAGAAGTCGAATATGCCTCTGAGTTTCGATATCGAAACCCTGTAATTAATGAAAAAGACGTGGTTATTGCCATTTCTCAATCTGGTGAAACAGCAGACACACTTGCTGCAATAAAACTCGCTAAAGAAAAAGGCGCATTTGTATTTGGCGTTTGTAATGTGGTTGGCTCTTCCATTTCTAGAGAATCCCATGCAGGGGCATATACCCATGCAGGACCTGAAATTGG
>DDBE01000035.1:0-572 GCA_002332715.1 Flavobacteriales bacterium UBA2040 | reverse complement strand
TTACGATTGGCAAAAGCAAAAGGCACCATGTCAAGCTCCGATTTTAGAAGACACCTTGTAGAATTGGAAACCATTCCTGAAAAAGTAGAAGCAACATTAAAATCTGATGAGCTAGCAAAAGACATTGCAGCTATATATAAAGACGCTAAAAACTTTTTATATTTAGGACGAGGCTTTAATTTTCCAGTAGCTCTAGAAGGTGCTTTGAAACTTAAAGAAATCTCATATATTCATGCCGAGGGCTATCCCGCTGCTGAAATGAAGCACGGCCCTATTGCGCTTATCGATGAAAATATGCCCATCGCAGTCATTGCAACAAAATATGGCCATTATGAAAAAGTAGTCAGCAACATCCAAGAAATTAAATCTAGAAAGGGTAAAATTATAGCAATAGTTAACAAAGGGGATACACAGGTCAGAGATATTGCTGACCATGTCATCGAAATCCCTGAAACTATAGAATCGCTTTCACCCCTACTGACAACCATTCCTTTACAATTACTGTCGTATCATATTGCTGTGCTGTTGGATAGAAATGTAGATCAACCTCGTAATCTTGCTAAATCGGTCAC
>DDBE01000149.1 GCA_002332715.1 Flavobacteriales bacterium UBA2040 | reverse complement strand
CTTTGTTCTTGCTGCCATAATTCCACGCATGTTTGGAATACGTTGTTCAGCCATGCCTTTAGCACATGAAACAACACAAGGAGTATTTACTTCAACTACCTGAACTCCACCAGTAACTTCTCTTTCCAAAGTCGCTAAGTTTCCATTCATGTCTAATTTCGTTGCCAATGAAACAAAAGGAATATCCAATGCTTCCGCTATCATTCCAGCTACTTGTGAGCCGTTATAATTGATGGTCTCCTTACCTGTCATCACCATTTCGTATCTATTTTCCTTCGCGTAATTTGCGATTTGCATGGCTGTGAAATAAGCATCCGTTGGGTTAGCATCAATACGAACTGCGTCATCAGCTCCAATTGCCAAGGCTTTTCTAATCACAGCATCGTCAGTAGCTAGACCAACTGTTATAATCGTTACTGTCCCTCCATTTGCTTCTTTCAATTCCAAAGCGCGAACAAGTGCGTACCACTCGTCGTATGGGTTGACAATAAATTGAACGCCATTTTCATCAAACTGGGTGTTTCCGTTCGAAAAGGCGATTTTTGATGTGGTATCAGGTGCTTTACTGATACAAACCAATATCTTCATGTTGATTGTTTTATCGTGAAAATTCGAATTACAAAATTAACATTATCTGCTAAAAATTGTTTAAAAGAAGATAGATAATAAAATTAAATTTTCCTATGCGTGCTTAGTATATTAGCTTCACTTTTGGCTTTTGGCTCTTGGCTTGTGCCGATGATTTATCATTTTGCTAAAAGCCAAAAGCCAAAAGCCATTAGATTTTTATATAAAAAACTAAGACAACGCTTGCACCTTAAACTCCTAAACTCTAATTTTGGCGCACCTTATTAACAGGACAAAAAAAGCAAAAGATGAAAACCCTACAATTCAGAGAAGCACTTAGAGAAGCAATGTCAGAGGAAATGCGTCGAGATGAGAACGTATTTTTAATGGGTGAAGAAGTTGCTGAATACAATGGTGCTTATAAAGTATCTCAAGGGATGCTGGATGAGTTTGGCGCTAAAAGAGTTATAGATACTCCAATTGCCGAACTTGGTTTTGCAGGTATTGCTGTTGGTGCCTCCATGAACGGACTTCGACCAATTGTAGAATTCATGACGTGGAACTTCGCAATTTTAGCAGCTGACCAAATAATCAATTCAGCGGCAAAAATGATGCAGATGTCAGGTGGTCAATATCACTGTCCAATTGTATTCCGTGGTGGAAATGGAACAGCCGGTCAATTAGGTGCAACGCACTCGCAAAGTTTCGAAGCGTTTTATGCGCATGTTCCTGGATTGAAAGTTATCACACCATCTAACCCATCGGATGCAAAAGGTTTGTTGAAAGCTGCTATTCGTGATAACGACCCAGTCGTTTTCTTAGAGTCTGAAAAAATGTACGGAGATAAGGGAGAAGTTCCGGAAGGAGAATACATTATTCCAATTGGAGTTGCAGATATCAAACGAAAAGGTTCGGATGTTACAATCGTTTCATTTGGAAAAATTATGAAGGTGGCGTTTGAAGCTGCTGAGGTTTTGGAGAAAGAAGGAATTTCGTGTGAGATAATTGACCTGAGAACGATCCGTCCGATTGATTACGCTTGTGTCGTGGAATCTGTGAGGAAAACAAACCGTTGTGTTGTCTTAGAAGAATCTTGGCCATTAGCATCTATCTCTTCTGAGATTTCATATCATCTGCAACGTTATGCCTTTGATTATTTAGATGCGCCAGTAATGCGTGTTACGCAGACAGACACTCCATTTGCATTTTCGCCCACTTTGATTGACGAAGCTTTGCCGAATGTTGATAGATTAATCAAAGCTGTGAAAAGTACTTTATATTGAAACTAAGAATCTTTAATAAAATATTGTTTAAAAAAGGCGGAAGTTGAACTTCCGCCTTTTTATTTTTACTCTTTAAAAAAAGTATATCTTATTTCAACTTAATTTCTACTCTGCGATTTTGAGCTTGGCCTTCAGAAGTCGCATTATTAGATGCGGGTTGTGATGATCCAAAAGAGTTCGTTACAATTCTAAATGATGCGCTTCCCTTTTTTATTAGATATTTTTTTGCTGCGTTGGCCCCTCGGGAGGACAAGTTTTTATTGTAGCGATCCTCTCCACGGCTATCAGCATTTCAATTCAAAATTACCGAATAAAAAAGGGAATCCCATCATCAGTTAAATGACCCAAACCAATTCCTGTTCGAGCTAATAAACAAAAACGGTCCGTCCACTCGTAGAATTTAAGTGAGTTTCCAATATTGAAGATCCCTTCTAATTCAAATCGACCATGATTTGTATTAAAGTCAGGCGATTCATTGTTATCTTGAAATCTATTGAGCGTTGCACCGACACGTAGCCCAAAATTGAAATGAAGCTAATTAAAATTAATTTCATTCTTTTTGTTTTTATTTAATAATAATTCCTTGTCACTGAATTGCAATTTTTACATTTCTGTGCATTACTTAGTGCATGGAAGAATCAATTTACTCGAGGCATTTATTCTTCATAGCGGATTATATAGTGAGATTTGGGTCCGGAACAAGTGACCCAGAAGTGGATCTCAAAGAACCCTAAATTATCTGATAAAACATTTTTTTTGACTAAACTTTCAGAATGTTTAACTTAAGCCTCGATTTTCCGATTCAAATGAACGAGGATATTCATCATCAATAGATTTGATATATGAAAAATTCATTTCTGCATCATAGAAAAGGTGAGATCCTTTTTATTGCATCAACTATAGGGTTGAATGTAATTGAAACACTAAAGAATGGCGTGAATTTCACTTCAATTATTTTCTGACTTAATCTATCTTTTTTATCTTTCCACACTCACTTGTGAAAAAAGTCGCTTTTTTTCGCTCCTGCTATTGGTTTATAAAAATAATCTCATATCTTTGCACCCCTCAAAGTGCGTTTGGGGCATTTATTTATTAATTAAAGTTAACAGGTTTAAAGTATGCCAACGATTCAACAATTAGTGCGAAAAGGCAGAACAGCAGTGGTTAAAAAAAGCAAGTCGGCTGCGCTCGATTCTTGTCCACAGCGTAAAGGGGTATGTGTGCGTGTGTACACCACTACTCCTAAGAAACCGAACTCAGCTATGCGAAAGGTAGCAAGGGTCCGCTTGACGAACGGTAAGGAAGTCAATGCGTATATCGGTGGAGAAGGTCATAATTTACAGGAACACAGTTTAGTTCTTGTTCGTGGAGGAAGAGTAAAAGATCTTCCTGGTGTGAGATATCACATCGTCCGCGGTGCAGAAGATACAGCTGGGGTTGAGGGAAGAACTCAACGTCGTTCTAAGTATGGAACAAAAAGACCTAAAAAATAATTGTAAAGCTTTTACGAAATGAGAAGAAAAAAAGCCAAAAAGATTACCGTCCTTCCAGATCCAAGATTTGGGGAGGTAATCGTAACGAAATTTGTTAACAACTTAATGCTAGACGGGAAGAAAAGTTTAGCCTTCAAAATTTTCTATGACGCGATTGATATCGTGGATGGTAAAATTGAAGATCAAGATGGACTTGATGTATGGAAAAAAGGATTAGAAAATATTACACCTTCTGTCGAAGTAAGATCTCGTCGTGTTGGTGGAGCAACTTTCCAAATTCCTACTCCAGTTCGTGACGGAAGAAAACAATCACTTGGAATGAAGTGGATGATCGGATACTCACGAAAAAGAAATGAAAAAACTATGGCCCAACGTTTGGCTGCTGAAATCATCGCTTCTTCTAAAGAAGAGGGTGCAGCATTCAAAAAGAAAGAAGATACTTTACGTATGGCTGAAGCAAATAAAGCATTCTCACATTTTAGATTTTAATAGAAATGGCAAGAGACTTAAAATTTACAAGAAACATTGGTATTGCTGCCCACATTGATGCGGGTAAAACAACTACTACTGAACGTATCCTTTATTATGGTGGTGTAAATCACAAAATTGGAGAAGTTCACGACGGTGGAGCAACAATGGATTGGATGGAGCAAGAGCA
>DDBE01000199.1 GCA_002332715.1 Flavobacteriales bacterium UBA2040 | reverse complement strand
TTTTTTTCATGAATTTTAGTTTAAATTAAATATTAAAGATAAAGAAAAAGCCTGTCACTCATGGCAACAGGCTTTTGTTTTAGAAAGTCTTTCTTGTAATCCTATCGAACTATTTCGAGTGGTATTTAAAACTTTGTCCGTCTTTCAAAGCGAGTAGATTCTCGTAAATCAAACGAATTGTGTTCTCCACGTCGTCTTTATGACAGCACTCAACTGTTGTATGCATATATCTCAAAGGCAAAGAAATTAATGCGGAAGGAACACCATCGTTGGAGTAAGCAAAAGCATCTGTGTCTGTACCGGTAGAGCGAGATGCTGCAGCTCTTTGGAATGGAATCTTATTCTTCTCTGCGACTTGAATCAGTTGCTTCAACAAATTATTTTGAACTGCCGGTCCGTATGTTAAGACAGGTCCATCACCACCGGTGAAATCACCTTGCTCTATTTTGCTGACCATAGGTGTTTGTGTATCGTGACAAACATCGGTGACAATAGCTACATCTGGCTGGATTTTTTGAGCGATCATTTGTGCCCCTCGAAGTCCAATTTCTTCTTGTACTGCATTTACGATGTACAAACCAAAGGGTAATTTCTTTTTATTTTCTTTCAATAATCGCGCTACTTCGGCAATCATGAATCCACCCATACGGTTATCCAATGCACGACCAACATATCTGTTTTTGTTCAAAATCATGAATTCATCTTCGTAGGTAATTACACAACCGACATGAACGCCAAGTTTTTCAACCTCCTCTTTCGATGAGCAACCACAATCCAAGAATATATTCTTTGTACTTGGAGCTGGATCTTTCTCATTGCGCATGTGTATTGCTGGCCAACCGAAAATTGCTTTTACGATTCCTTTATCCGTATGGATATTCACCCTTTTTGAAGGAGCAATCATATGATCAGAACCACCGTTTCTTCTCAAGTAAATAAATCCTTCTTTGTTGATATAATGCACAAACCAAGAAATTTCATCTGCATGTGCCTCGATAACAACTTTATACTTTGCTTTTGGGTTAATTACGCCGACAGCTGTTCCGTAATTATCGGTAAAATGATCGTCGATATAAGGTTTGATGTACTCCAACCACACCTTTTGGCCCTCAGATTCGAAACCAGTTGGTGAAGCGTTGTTTAAGTATTTTTCAAGGAATTTCTCTGATTTGGCAGTGATGATTTTTTTCATCTTGGGGTATTAAAAGGTGATTTTTTGTGTTTTCTCAAATGTAACGAAAATCAAAAAGTTAAGGGCGAAAATTCGAAAATATTAGTCCATATTTTTAGCTTTTCGTGAAATTATTAGTACTAAGAATTAGAAGTTATTATCTTAACAAAGTCACGTTACCCTTCTGAATCTTCTCTTGTCCATCGACGCAAACCGCACGATAATAGTAATCGTACACATCTGGATCCATTAATTTCTTTCTGAAAGTCCCGTCCCAACCTTTACTCATATCTGTTGTTTCAAAGACCATTTCTCCCCAACGGTTGAAAACTCTGAAAAGAACTTCGGAAACCACTACACTGCGCACATAAAGTATATCGTTTTCACCATCGGCATTGGGAGAAAAGGCATTGGGTACATAAACATAAGGTTCATCGCAAATGAATTCATAGTTGTATAACTTCTGTGATTTTGAGACCGAACAAACGCCATCCGATACTATTAATGTAATCTCCTTATAATCATTTACTTGAGTTTGGGTGATACGCGTATTGGGTGAGGTAACGTCGCCAGCTGGAAGCCATAGGTAACTAATCATTCCAGCCGGATTGCCAGTTAAGGTCACAAATGCTCCTTGCGGAACAGTATCATTGGGATCTACTGTGATGCTAACTGTTAAAGGATCGATATAATGCACATCAATCAATATAGAATCATAAACAATACAGCCCAAAGTAGAAACAGATTCTAGATACAAATATTGAGCAGAAGGTGCATTAATTGTTACCGATGTTCCCGTATTCGAACCCGAAATTATTGTTGTTGGCGTCCAGGTATGCGTGAAAGTAACCTGCGGAGTTTGATTCATCACAGTTACCACGGGAAATGGATCTCCTAAACAATATGGAATCTGATCGACGAGACTTAAACTTTGATCGACGATAGCAACCTGAACACTATCGATTTTACTACAATTTTCATTTCCTGCGAGTATGTAATAAGTCGCCAAACCCAAAGAAGAAACAAATATGGCAGAATCGAGCGGGAAATTATTGAGCGTATCTGTAAAATTAATATTGGTCGACCATACGAAATAATCCGCACCACCATTCGCATTTGCCCAAATCTCAAAATTTTGCACCGAACACAAAGCAGTATCATTCGATGTGGTCAGAATAATCTCCGGTTCAACAAAAACCTGAACTTCTGATGTATCTGATAAATTACAAATGGAATCTTGGATAATCAGTTTCACCATGTAAACTCCTGGACTCGGGAAAGTTAATGTAGGCTCAAAGACAGTGGAGGTATCGCCGTTGGGTAAGATCCAATAATATGAATCTAAATTAGGTGAATTGTTCGTCAAAGTGATGGTTTCTCCAATACAAATAGCAGTATCAGAAATATTAAAACTGGCTTCTGGTGTTAATTGAAAATCGAATTTAAAAATGAGATTGTTGCAATTGGAACTTAAGTTTTGGGAAGACCAAGCATTTGGTGTTGTCGCAAAATCGCTATATCCTTGACAACCACCACAAACACTTTGGTAAACTATCCCATTTCTGTCGAAACGAGATGTCCCACCATCGACATGCTCACTGGCTTGATTTCCACCAATATAAGAGCCATAGACAATCGTGTCGAACAAGCGATCAATAACGAAAAGATAAAAATCAAACCCGTTGGGCGGAGTTGAAATCAAAGCGTCAGAAGTAACGGGCATTCCACTTAGCGGTATCGATTGAAGCAGATTGGCACCCCAACCGGAAACATATACATTTCCGCAAACATCGACCAAAAAGGCCGAAGGGGAAATATTGATGCCACTATTTCCATTTCCGAAAACAGTTGAATTTAGCGATGTACTTAAATCAGAAGACAATTTAATTATATATTGACTACTTCCTGGATTAGAATACAAAGAATTTTGTACAGGAAAACTTCCTCCAATTGATTGACCGACCAAAAATATTCGGTTATTTCGATCCACTTCAACGAAGAAAGCTTGATCATAATTTGCCGTTCCTATATATGAAGCTGCCAAAAAAGTTTGTGCATCTGTAGAAATCTTTGCAACAAATCCGTCCGCTGACCCCCCATTATAGACCGACTGCCAGCCTGTTGCATTAGGTAAATTAGTCGATACTGTTCCTCCAGCAAACACCACATTTTGAGCAGAATCTACTTTGACCGAATAACACGCATCATTGCTAAGCAATGATGCGTGTTATTCGGTCAAAGTAGATTCTGCTCAAA
>DDBE01000040.1 GCA_002332715.1 Flavobacteriales bacterium UBA2040 | reverse complement strand
CTGTCAGGTTCAACAGAACTTGTAATGGAATAAGACGCTCCATAATTCAGGTTCAATTTACCTTTCAAAATTTCCTTGGTAGATACCAAAATTTGAAAATTATGCAATTGGTTTTGTTTGAAGATGTAGCGCCTAGAATAAACCTCTTTTTCTTCGCCGAAATCTCTGTGATATCCCCAAGTTTGAAAAGTCTGATCATCAGAATTATTGATAAGCAAGTAATTAGCTGTCAATGCAGTTTTTTTATTGAGATCATACAACAATGTAAAGAGACCCGATGAAGCGGTGGAGAATGTTTCCTTTTTCGTTTCAAAGTCGTATTGCAATTGATTTTGAGCATTTATAAATCGTGAGTTTCCATTTTGAATTTGGAATCCAGTGCTGTGCGAAGCCATTGCAACAAATCCAATTCCTGAATTTTCTTTTACAAACTTTTTATAGTTTCCTCCTTCTATTTTAAAACTTTGTGCAGGCTGAGCCGTCGTTCTTCTTGGGTTGAAATTATTAGTGAAACCGGTTCCATTATTCAATTCGTCAGAACTATAAAGCCCGCCCTTATAAATTGGAGTGGCTTTGCGTAAACTAGCTGTTTTGACTTGGTCAGAAAGTGCTCTAGTACCATCATCAAATCCAAAGTAATCTAATTTTCCGCCATTATAAGTATCAAATGATTTAAAAGTAGTGCTTGTATTTATACCACCACCTATCGAAACATTCAAGGTAGGATTACGAAAAACTCGTTTTGTTCGGATATTAATTACTCCTCCTGCAAAATCGCCGTAATAATTAGGCGCCATCATTTTCCCAACTTCCAAAACATCAATAATTGATGTTGGAAAAATATCCATAGGAATCACCCTCAATTCAGGATTTGGCGAAGGCACCGGCAATCCGTTCAGATAAGCCGCATTATATCTATCTCCCATTCCGCGCACATAAAGGACACTATTTGATGAACTTATACCAGACATCTTCGTAAGTGCTTCCTTTGTATCACTGCTTCCTTGCGCTGTAATTTGTTCGCTCGTTTGTTTAGAATCCATGCCAGAGCTTTCTTTTATCTCCTCGTTCAAATCGATAGAGGCAGTTTTATTTCTAATTGCGACTACTTGTACGAAATCAAATTCAACCAATGGCGCCTGCATTTCCACTATCAATGGTTCGTTGAAGCCTTGAGATAATTCAATCTCAAATATTAAATTCTTTAAACCACTTTGTCTAAATGAAACCAAATTTTTTCCTGGTTTCGTTTGCACCTTAAATGTGCCGTCAAAATCTGTAACTGCACCTTTGGCTACTGTACTATCCGCGTTCAATATTAACACTTTAGCAAACTCGACAGGAACTTTTTCTCCATTTTCAGTCACAACCACTTTACCTGAAAAAATGGCTTCTTGTCCCCATGCAAAAGAACCTGAAAGTAACAAAGTAAAAAGAAATATATTTTTCATAATTAATGTATCAAATAATCCTTGACAAAGGTACCTTGACCCGCGACTACTCCAATCATTACTGCTCTTATGCTTTTATTAAGCTTTCTTAATCTTGGGCTAATATTTGTTCTTACTTTCTTAACATAGAGATAAGTTTAGGATAACTTTTGCCCCGTCAAGTTGCCCTAACTTTGAAAAAAAAACAATGTCAAACAATAAAACTTTACTCCTTGTTGATGACGAACAAGACATTCTGGAGTTCTTGACCTATAATTTAGAAAAAGAAGGTTTTAAAATTGTTACCGCAAATGATGGTATTGAAGCACTTGAAAAAGCTAAAACACATGCTCCTGCTTTAGTTCTTTTGGACCTTATGATGCCTAGAATGGATGGAATAGAAACTTGCCAACTGATTCGTCAGGAGAAAAATTTGAACAATACGATTGTCGTGTTTCTTACCTCCAGATCTGAAGATTACAGTCAAGTAGCTTGTTTAGAAGCTGGTGCAGATGATTTCATAAAAAAACCAATCCGTCCTCGGGTTCTGGTCGCCAAAATAAAATCATTATTAAGACGAGCTGAAAGATCAGATGACAAAGTGCAAAAAACCAATTCATCTGTAGTGATAAATAGAGATAAATTTGTCGTAGAAATCATGGGACAAATTATCTCCTTGCCAAAGAAGGAATTTGAACTTCTTGAATTATTAGTTGCTCAACCTGGAAAGGTTTTTAATCGTGATCAAATTTTGGCCTCCGTATGGGGAAATGAAACAATAGTTGGTGAAAGAACCATTGATGTACACATTCGAAAATTGAGAGAAAAGCTCGGAGATGATTATATTCGTACTATAAAAGGTGTTGGATATACATTTAACGAAAATTGAAAAGCTTAAAAACAATAAATATTCTTTTGATCGGAAGCTCTATTTTGAGTCTATTGATACTCATCGTCTTGTTCATCGCCGATTATCTTAAGGATGAAATTACGCCGGGCATAGTCTTTTTGATTTGTATGTGCTCCTTCATTTTTAGTTTTGGAATTTTCTATATCCTTATTAAACGATTTATAGACGAAAGGTTGAAATTGTTGTATCGTTCCATCCGAAAAGGGAAAATTGGCCCGAATGCAAAAAGCTCTTTCCGTCTAAAAGAAGATACCATTTCGCTTGCTGAAAAAGAAGTCAAAGAATGGACCGAGGAGCGAATGAACGAAATCGTTAAGCTTCGTGAGCAGGAAGAATTCCGCAGAGAATTTTTAGGAAATTTAGCACATGAATTAAAAACTCCAATTTTTTCTATTCAAGGATATATTTTGACTTTATTGGATGGTGGATTGGAAGATGAAAAAGTAAATAGACAGTTTTTAGAACGGGCGTCTAACGCAACAGATAGAATGGTAAGTATTGTTGAAGATTTAGATCAAATCACCAAATTAGAGGTTGATGGTTTGAAAATGGACCTGCAAGCATTTGATATTATTCAGCTCATCCAAGAAGTTGCTGAAACCATGGAAATTCAGGCTAACGAAAAAAGTATTGCTTTGAAATTTGTACAAAAATATCCTGTAACTATAGTTAAAGCTGACAAAGCTAAAATCTCGCAAGTACTCACCAACTTAATCAACAACAGTATTAATTATGGTAAAGAAGAAGGTGAAACTTTGTTTCGAATTTATCAATTAGATAATATTATTACGGTTGAAGTTGCGGACAATGGGCCTGGAATTGAAGAAAAGCAGTTGCCACGACTTTTTGAGCGTTTTTACCGAGTTGAAAAAAGTAGAAACAGACACGAAGGTGGTTCGGGATTGGGATTGGCGATTGTGAAGCACATTATCGAATCACACGGTCAGAATATAAATGTACGAAGTACAGTCGGTATTGGAAGTACGTTTGCTTTTACACTGAAAGAGGGCAAAAGTCCAACTATTGGTGGCCTTAGAAGATAATTCTTTTTTTAATCGACGAACCTTTTCAATTCGGAAGCTTTAAAGACCCACTCTGCAGTTTGCAATTCATCACTAAAAACATTGGAATACCAAAGACTTATGGTTTTACTTTTTGGATTGCTAAAAATATGAATTTCTTGTGCTGGATTATAAACAACTTTTGGCATTAGACGGTGTTTTTCTCAATAAGAATG
>DDBE01000157.1 GCA_002332715.1 Flavobacteriales bacterium UBA2040 | reverse complement strand
ACAAGTTAAAAGGCAAAGTTCAAACCAAAAGAGTAAATTCTATTTTCTCTTCAATCCCTTTATTATCAAAGGATTTAGCAAAAATAAAAAGCGGAGAACCAGTTGATTTCAACCAATTCTCCGCTAGAGTGACCTCGTTAGGATTCAAACCTAAAACCTCTACAGCCGTAATGTAGTGCTCTATTCAGTTGAGCTACGAAGCCAAATTCGAGCGCAAAGATAATGTATTTTTTATCTCTGACAATCGAAAAATCATTTTTTATTCAATCTCGGCAGAAATTCCTCTTTCTAATAACCCTGTACACATCGGCATCAAATCTTTAAAGGAACCTCTTTTCACCTGGCATTTGCCGTTGTGGTGGATAATCCAAGTGCATTGTTCCGCTTGAATATTCTTGTGTCCACAAATTTTGATCAACGATTCAATGACGTGTTCGAACGTATTAAATTCATCATTGTAAACAATCAAATCTTTTTCTTCAACTAATTGCTCTTGTATATTTACCTTCTCTAAGGTTTCTGTGAGTGACATTCTTTGTTTTTTACAAAAATAAATTATTTATCGTGTTTGCCCAAAATTATTTACCAAAAGCGAATGGCATTAAATCATAAATGCTCGCAAAAACAGTGACGCTATCATCTTGCCCAATCAAATAAATTTGAAAGTCTATTTCTTGCCTTTTTCGAGACTCTAGCATTACTTGACGGCAACTTCCACAAGGCGAAAGAATTGCCTTCTTGTCGATTAAATCTCCTTTAGCAACTACGAATAATTTCTGAACGGATTTGCCTGGAAAGTTTGCCCCAGCATAAAAAAGGGCTACACGTTCGGCACAAAGTCCAGAGGGGAAAGCAATGTTTTCCTGATTAGAGCCTAAAATCACTTCTCCGTCTGACATCAGCAACGCCGCTCCAACATGAAACCTACTATAGGGAGCATGCGCTGTTTTTGCTGCTTCGTGAGCTTTCTCGATGAATTTCTGATCAGATTTAGACAATTCCTGAACCGTATTGTAATAATCGTATGCGATGCTTAGTTCTTTTCTCATTCTATTTGTTTACCCCTATAACGTAAAATTCATAGTTTGTGTTACTTAAATTAGTGCTGAAGGGAATTTGAGAACCTTTTTAACAAAACAAACTGTATTATTAGTTACACAAAGCCCAGCTGTATCTTTCGCGGGTTTCTCGGAACCTGAGGCTGTAGATATTTTCTTGTTGAATAACTCCTAATCAATGGGTCCTTTCAAAACACCGGCAAATTTATCTAATATTCCTTTGTCATACATCATCGGTAAAACTTCTTTTTTGCTGAGACGCACTATTATTCGTTTTATTTAACAAATTGTTTCCTGATTCCTCTTTCTAATTGGCATAATCAATAACCTTGTTAAGATTAAGATACGCATTATTCGACAATTGGGATTGACTATCGACTTTGCCTAATTTTCTTCAATTACCAAAAATCAGTTTTTAACAGTTGCGCTAGAATTTGAAAATGCCAAGAAACAAACTATCTTTGCGCACCAAATTATGATAGGATACAAAAAGGTCGCGTTTTATACCCTCGGATGTAAATTAAACTTCTCCGAAACATCTACCATTGCTCGACTTTTTGAAAAAGCCGGACATGCTAAAGTCGATTTTGAAGACCGTCCTGATATTTATATTATAAATACCTGCTCTGTTACTGAAAACGCCGATAAGAAGTGTAAACAGTTGGTGAAACGAGCATTGAAAATCAATCCAGAAGCATTTGTTTGCATAGTCGGTTGCTTTGCTCAGTTGAAACCTATTGATATTGCTAAGATTTCAGGGGTTGATTTGGTTCTTGGTGCTAATGAGAAGTTCAATTTGATTGAACACATCGAGAAGTTGGAAGAAAAAACGGGCGAGGCTAAAGTTAAATTTGAGAACATCAAAGAAACAAAAGAATTCGTTCCGGCTTTTTCTTTTGGAGATAGAACGCGATCTTTTCTTAAAATTCAAGACGGTTGCGATTATTTCTGCACATTCTGCACCATTCCATTAGCGCGCGGGAAGAGTAGAAATGCATCTATTGCATCTACTGTCCTTGAAGCGAAAAAAATTGGAGAAACGAAAATCAAAGAAGTTGTTTTAACAGGCGTCAACATTGGCGATTTCGGTCAAGGTGGTGAAGAGAACTTTGAAGGTTTGGTTAAAGAATTGGACAAGGTTGATGGAATTGATAGATTCCGTATTTCCTCAATCGAACCCAATCTATTGAGCAACGAAATTATTCATTTTACCATAGGTAAATCGAAGCGATTTGTTCCTCACTTTCACATTCCTTTGCAATCCGGTAGCAATCGAGTATTGAACACCATGCGTCGTAAATACGAGAAGGAATTATACGCCGAGAGAGTCGAATATATAAAGTCCTTACGTCCTGATTGCTGCATTGGAGTTGATGTTATCGTAGGTTTTCCAGGAGAAACAGATGAAGAATTCAGAGAAACGATTGATTTCTTAAAAGAATTGGACGTTTCTTATTTACACGTTTTCACCTATTCAGAAAGAGCAAATACTTCGGCTATGAAATTGGGCGAAGCGGTTCCAATGAACGTCCGTCGTGAACGCAGCAAAATGCTTCATATCCTTTCTGATAAGAAGAAAAGAGCCTTTTATGAGTCGCAAGTAGGCACGACAAGACATGTTTTGATAGAATCTGACGAAGAAAATGGCATGATGTTCGGCTTTACAGAAAACTACGTCAAAGTAAAATTACCTTTCGATGAAACATTAATCAACACCTTTCAAACCGTTGAATTAACAGAGATAGACAGAGATGGCGTTATGAAAGCTATCTTTAACGTCTTAGCTGAAGTTTAATATTATTTATTTTCTTAAAATATAACCGATTCCCTTTTTGAAACCTCTTACTATTGACGCATGGAATAAGTGACTTCCGCTTGTTATAGTAAGAGCATGAAGACCGACAAAGAGAAATCATTCATAAAATTTCACGGACGCGCACTTGCTAACTTTGAGAAGTTGTCCAAATCACATGTATATGTTGATATGGACTTCGAGGACTTGATACGCGACACCTTACTCAATACGTATAAAAAGTTTGAAACGCTTACGAACGAAAAAAATATATTTTTATCCTTTTTTTCGGCATCAGTATTCGTGTTTTGGCCAATACCAATAAAAAAAAGCATAAACCTGAATTGTGGTATAGCGAAAGCAAAGTGGCTATGGTAATGGAACAAAATGATGTCACCGTTCAAAAGAAGCAAGTTCGTCTATGCAACCTTACCCTTGAACAACTTAAGAATTAGTTATACTGTTTGAATCGATAAAATACTTCAATATGCGGTGAAAGTAGCCCTAAATCAACGGGTAAACACCCATTCTAAGTCACTAGAAAGCGCTTCGTGGAAACGATATCTATCCACATCAAAAAACTTCACTTGGTTTGCCTCTGTAATTTGATTGTCAATAATATATCTCGTCATTTTACCACGAGCATTCTTCGCAAAAGTCATAATTACCTTGTATTCTCCATTCTTTAGTTCTTTGAAAACAGGAGTTATGATTTTCGCTTTGATCGTTTTCTTATCTATTGCTTTAAAATACTCTGTGGATGCCAGATTGATAATTACTTCTTCTTTCTCCATTTCAGAGTTCAATTCTTTCGAAAGCTTTGTTCCCCAGAACTTATAAAGATTTGTTGTTTTAGGCGTTATTTTCCAACTCGTTCCCATTTCTAATCTATACGGAAACATTAAATCCATCGGTTTCAACAAGCCATACATTCCAGAAATAATGCGAAGATTATTCTGTGCGTAATCCATATGCTTATTACTCATCGAAACGGCATCTATACCTCTAAATACTTCACCGGTGAATAAGGAAATAGCAGGTCTCACTTCTTCAGTTATAACTTCTGGTTTCTCCCAATTTTGATAGCGATCGAAGTTTAGTGATGCAATATCGTTACTCACATGCATCATCATTTCAATTTTCCGAACTGAGAATTTCTTCAATTTTTGGGCTAAAGATTCTGCTTCGGCTAAAAAAGTACCGACGGTTGGATCCATATCCGATAATAAATTTTGTTTGCTAATAGATTTAGCAGGAGAAATTAAAATTTTCATAGGATAAAAATAAGTAAACATTCTAGACTAAAAATTGTTTGGCTTCGCTTAATCAAATCAATTTCCCCTTCATTCTTTAGCATTCCGCATTCCGAAATCTAAATATAACTATAAGCAATCACTGCAATTACAAAAAGGGCAATGAAGTTGAACACAACACCTACTCTAGCCATTTGCGCAATTGTAATTTTCCCTGACGAGTATACAATAGCATTTGGCGGAGTTCCAACGGGCAACATAAAAGCACAACTTGCCGCTAAAGTAACAGGTATGCACAATTGTAAAATATCATAATGAGCAACGTTTGCGAATGAGCCAATCACAGGTATAAAAAGTGTTATTAATGCGGTGTTGGACATAAATTCTGTTCCAAAAATAGCAATAGCAATAATAATTGTAAGCAGCACAAAATAATGCCACGTTTTAAACAGTTCAAACCAAGTAGACATATATTGAATTACTCCATTGGCATCCATCGCAGCTGCCAAGGCTAAACCACCGCCAAAAAGTAACAAGATACCCCATGGAAGTTTTTCGGTATCCTTCCAAATTAAAAGTGGCATTTTGTTTCCCCCAGGAACTAAGAACAATAAAAAACTTCCTAAAATGGCAGCGCTTTCGTCACCATAATCAAAACCTGTATACTGTTTGACAAAACCACGTATCAGCCACAAAACTATGACACCACAAAAGATTATCACCACCCTTTTTTGTGGTCCTGTCCAAGGTTTCTTTTCAATCACGAAATCGTCTGGACTTTCCTTTTTCTCATCTCCCATACTCAAATAGAAAAACGTGTAAATCACCGCAATTAGAATTATTGCAACCGGAACACCAATTTTCATCCAATCTGCAAAACTTACGGTCACATTAAAGGAATCCTTTAGAATTCCAGCCATAATTGCATTTGGTGGCGAACCAATCAAAGTCCCCATTCCACCAATCGACGCGGCATACGCTATCGACAACAAAAGAAACAGGGCAAATTTCCCCTTTTGTTCTTTTTTCGGAAGTACGTTTATAACGGCAAGCGCCATCGGTAACATCATTAAAGCTGTTGCGGTATTGGACACCCACATGCTCAATAAGGCTGTACTGATCAGGAATCCGAGTAAAATTCTAGGTTTTGAATACCCAACAGTATGAATAATTATTCGCGCAACTTGTTTGTGCACATGCCACTTTTCGAGCCCCAAAGCCAAGATGAATCCTCCTAAAAACAGAAAAATCATTTTATTCCCGTAGGCTCCAGCAAGAAGATCTGAGTCCAAAATGCCTAAAGGAATTCCAACTATTAAAGGTATCAGAGCAGTTACATAAATGGGAACGCTTTCGGTCAACCAAAGATAAATCATCAATGCACTCATTGCAATAGTACTTACAAAATGATCCTTGCCACCAGAAATTATAATCGCCAACGCAAAACCAACAAGCCCAATACTTAGTAATAATCTATCTTTTGATATCATAGTTCATAAAAAAGGTGAGCCAAATTGGACTCACCCTTCAAAAATAATCAAATATAGTTTACGACAACTGCGACTTCAAAGCCTCTAAATCATCCTTTACCTAAGCTTCTGCTTCAGAACCTTCCATAGCTGCGTCAATTCCTTGTTCCGTCATTTTAATTGGGTTTTCCAAAGAATCCAATGCACAATGCGCTTCTGCTTTACCTACTCTAAAAAGTCTTTTTAACCATTCCTACATAATATTCTAACTTTTATTTGATTAATTCAAACCATTCAATTCTTCTGTGAACTTCACCTGCATATCATTGATTTTCGCCACAATTGGGTTGTAATCTTTTTTTGTTTTTGCAGCATGAATTTCTTGTAAAATTTCATCTTGAAAATCAGCTACTTTATCAAATAAAGCTTCGGTTTTCTTTTCTTTTTTTGGATCAGACTCTTGAATATGGAAACATTCGTCTACCAGATCAAAAACCATGTTATTGACGTATTTCTTTAAATTTCTCTTACTTGACATTTTTTCTTGTTTTTTTTCAACTACAAATATAGTTATTCTGCAGGTTAATCGATGTCGTACTTCAAACGTATAGTGACACTTGCTGTCTTCTTTTTGGAGATTGTATTGAAACTCCACCTCAACTGAAGTCTTCCTAAGAGTTTTGACCGGTAATTTGGCACACCCCCATATCTGCATTTTTGAGATCTTCCAAGCTACTACCTCTA
>DDBE01000141.1 GCA_002332715.1 Flavobacteriales bacterium UBA2040 | reverse complement strand
GCGCGACAATACAAAGCGAAGAATAGTGATTGGAGTGAATGTCCGAAACAGAGATTTAGAATCAGTAGTAAAAGACATTCAGAAGATTGTAGATAGGAAACTTGACATTCCTAAAGGATATACCGTTGAATACGGAGGTCAATTTGAAAATTTACGTTCAGCAAAAGCTCGTTTGATGATCGCAGTTCCAATTGCCTTGGTGCTCATTTTCGCACTTTTGTATTTTGCTTTTAAATCGGTTAAAGAAGCACTAATGATTTACAGTGCCATTCCGCTTTCTGCAGTAGGAGGAGTGTTATTTCTTTACATGCGTGATTTGCCATTCAGTATTTCAGCGGGAGTTGGATTCATCGCATTATTCGGTATTGCTGTATTGAACGGAATAGTGTTGATTGAACAATTCAAAGAACTCAAACACGAAGGAGTGACAAACATTAATAAACGAATTATTATGGGAACACAAATGAGATTACGTCCTGTGTTATTGACAGCGGCTGCAGCAGCACTTGGATTTCTTCCAATGGCAATTTCAAGCAACGCTGGGGCAGAGGTTCAACGTCCATTAGCAACAGTTGTAATTGGTGGATTGATTACCGCAACCTTACTAACACTTGTTGTGTTGCCTGTGTTGTACGCTATGTTTGATAAGACCGATAGAAAACGCAGGTTAAACGTGAATAGGATAACGGTTCTTACAGTGTTTTTAGGATTCGGTTCACTATTGAATGCACAAACGACGGAAATCAGTTTAGACAAAGCGATTGAATTGTCAATTGCCAATAACAAACGTTTACAATCATCCACGAACCATGTGGATATGAATAAGCAGTTGGAGAAAACCGCCTATTCCATGGAGAAAACGGATATTTATTACAGTTTTGACCAGAACAATATCGCTCCGAATAATTCACCGTTGAATGTATTTGGTGTGAGTCAAACAATTCCTTTTCCAACCGTTTATTCATCACAGAAAAGAGTTCTGAAACAACAAACGAATCTTGCTGAAAGTCAATACAAAATGGATGAGCAGACAGTTGTAAAAGAAACCACGAAAGCATATTTTGCGGTAGCCCATTGGAGAGATATAATGAACAATTATACCTCGCTCGATAGTGTGTATCGCAAGTTTTCGAATGCCGCTCAGCGCAAATATGAAACAGGCGAGACGAATAATCTCGAGTATCTGTTGGCACAATCGAAGTCAAAAGAAATAAGCGTTCTGTTGGAGCAAAGTAAATTGAATTACCAAAATGCAATTGTTCAATTGAATAAATGGATTCAATCAGAAGAGGTGTACACGATTACCAGCGAATCAATTGCAGAGGCTAAAATCAATGCGTTGGACACTACGAACAATGTTGCGCTGGCTTATTTACAGCAAAGCGTATTACTCAGTGAAAATCAAGTGAAAGCGAATAAACAAGCAATGATGCCAGATATTAAACTGGGCGCTTTCCAAGGAAGTAACAATGCGGCTGGTCCCAATCGTTATTATGGTGTGCAAGCGGGAATTGCTGTTCCTTTGTTTTTTGCTGCAGATCGGGCGCGAATAAAAGCGTCACAAACTGAGGTGATGATGAAGCAGAATGAATATGCCAATTATTCAACTCAGTTGGTAGCCAATTATGCGGCATTATTGAGTGAAGCAGAGGGGTACAAAAAAGGTGTTGATTATTATGACGATTTCGGAAAACAATTGCACACCGCAACCATGTCAAATGCCAACAAGGCTTATAATGCAGGTGAAATCAATTACATCGATTACGTCACGTTATTGGATCATGCCAATACAATCAAAATGAATTATTTACAAAATCGTTTCTTCTACAATCTTACTGTAATTGAAGCAAATTATATATTGAATTAAGATGAAACGCACGAACAAATACACTGAAAAAATGAAAACAATAAGAACAATACTTCCTGCGCTAGCGATTATACTGTTAGCAGGGTGCGGTGCAGAAGAGAATACAGATGTTCAAGAAGAAGTGATTTCTTCTACTATTGAAGTAACGCAAAAGCAATTTGATTTCGGTAAAATGGAGTTAGGGCAGTTTTCTAAACAATCCTTTCATAGGGTTATAAAAGCAAATGGAATGTTAGATGTCCCACCTGAAAACAAATCGACAGTAAGTGCCTACTTTGGAGGGTATGTAAAGCATATTTCGCTGCTTCAGGGACAACAGATTACCAAAGGACAAGTGTTATTTACCCTAGAAAATCCAGATTACATTCAAGTGCAACGTGATTATTTAGAAGCAAAAAGTTCGCTCAGTTATTTGAAATCGGATTACGAACGCCAAAAGGAGTTAGCTGCTGAAAATGTAAATTCAAAGAAAACGTTTTTAAAGGCAGAGTCGGATTTTAAAATCACCCAAGCGCACTTCGAATCATTGAAGAAGAAGTTGGAATTGATGAACATTCAACCGAGTTCTATTTCTCCTGAAAACTTAAAAACAACTATTTCAGTTACCGCACCAATTTCTGGTTATGTAACATCTGTTTTGGCAACCAAAGGGATGTTTTTAAATCCATCCGATATTGCTTTAACGATTATGAATCCAGATCACATGCATGCTGAATTGAATATTTTCGAGCAAGATTTAACCAAAGTCAAGATCGGACAAGAAGTTATTTTTCGACTGCAGGACAGTGAAACAGAGTACAAAGCAAAAATTCAATTAATCAATAAGGCCATTGACATTGATACGCGCACAGTAAAGGTGCACTGCCATTTAGAAAACGACAAGGAATCGCTTCAATTGACGCCAGGTATGTATGTTGAAGCTGAAATTTATGCAGCAAGTGATTCTGCCATGGCTTTACCGAAAAGCGCAGTGATAGAAGTAGAGCAGAAGTCGTATGTGTTGGTTCAGCAAGATAAAAAGAACGGCACTTATTCTTTTTTACGCAAAGAAGTGAAGGTTGGTCCGTCGGATAATGACTATATTGAAATACGAAATGCGAAGAGTTTTTCTGATAATGCATTGTTTTTGACAAACGGTGCCTTCAATTTAATACAAGAATAAGATGCAAGAGTACGACATTGGTGAGTATCTAGCTAAACATTACATTCATCGCAGCAATTGGCTGCGTGCTGCTGTTTTAGGTGCAAACGATGGAATATTATCTATTTCAAGTTTGGCCATTGGTGTGGCGGCTGCCAGCGGTTTGAGAGAACCCGTAATTTTAGCAAGTGTAGCAGGATTGGTAGGAGGAGCACTTTCCATGGCAGCTGGAGAATATGTTTCGGTAAGTTCTCAAACAGACGTCGAAAAGGCAGATATTGAACGTGAGAAGCAGGAGTTAATAGATATGCCCAAAATAGAACTGCAGCGCCTCGCAGATATATACGAGCACCGTGGACTTAAGAAGGAAACGGCTTTGCTCGTTGCAAAGGAATTGACCGAACACGACGCTCTTGGGGCGCACATCAGAGATGAATTAGGAATTAACGATATCAGTCAAGCTAAACCCTTGCAAGCTGCATTGGCTTCGGGTTCAGCATTTATCATAGGAGGAATATTACCAACCTTAACGGCATTATTTCTTCCACTTAAAGGGTTGGAATACTATCTATACGGATTTGCCATACTATTTCTCATCTTACTAGGTGTAATGGCCGCAAAAACAGGAGGTTCAAGTATTGGAAAAGCCATCGTCCGCGTGACGCTTTGGGGAACAATCGCCATGGGCTTAAGTGCCTTTGTCGGACATTTATTTGGTGTTAATGTTTAATTTTGAACTATGTTGATTTAATCAGTAGGATTTAACATTTTAAATTCCTTTAATTTTATTTATTCTCGATTGATTAACAATAGAAATATAACAAATTTCAATGCAATAATAGATTTGGGCAATGACAAGAAAGAAATTGAATTTTAAACAAAAAGTAAGCTTATAACTTTCTCCCCACCAACCCCAAATTCAAATCACCACGTGTTTCGCACATCAACCAATGACGTTCATTCCCTTGCGTCAAAATAACTGGCATTCGAAGCTTCGTGTTGTGGATTTCGCGCATAATGCCTTTCGCCTCAGTGGTGATGATA
>DDBE01000206.1 GCA_002332715.1 Flavobacteriales bacterium UBA2040 | reverse complement strand
AACATTTGAGTAATAAATACTTTCATGTTTTTGGATTCATCCGAACCAACAATGTTGCAAAAGGTATTCAAGTTTGCTCCATCACCATATATTTTAATATCCGACTCTTCTCTTAAGATTAAATTGATTCGATCTTCACCAATCAAAATCACATAAAAGTCTGGATAAGGTACTTTAGTACTGATCGAAAAATCTCCTTTTTCGGACATTGGAACTTTTTGGATATCCGAGAATCTGTTGCCCACGAATTGTGCAAGTGTAACAGAATCAACCTTCGTATTAAAAATGTTCCCCGAAATTTTTACTGGAATTGGTTCTTGAGCGAATGTTAGATTCGCCATTAAAATTCCGATACATGCAATTATATATTTTCTCATCATAATGTTTTTAAAGAAGTTCTTTCAATTTTTGTTCCAAACTTTCTCCACTTAGTTTTGTGGCAATGATTTTCCCCGTTTTATCTACAAGAACGGTGTGCGGAATACTATTGAAATTATAGGTATTAATCACAGAAGTTTCCCATCCATTCAACTCACTTACATGATTTGGCCAAACCAGACCATCGGCTAAGATGGCTTGTTTCCACGCGTAAGCGTCTTTGTCTAAAGAAACACTCAGAATAGTAAAGTCTTTGTTTTTGTACTTGTTATAGAGTTTCACCACCGTTGGATTCTCTCTACGGCAAGGTCCACACCAGGCAGCCCAGAAATCAATGAGCACGTATTTTCCTCTGAAATCACTAAGGTTTATTACTTTGCCTTCCGGATTTTTCATTGAAATTTCAGGTGCCATCTGAGCTGAAACAACTGAAACATCAGTGTCAGTGCCATTCAAGTGCTCGTTGTATGCACTTTCAATTTGGAAAACCTGATTTTCTAAAGTTTTCACAATTGGAGAATCCTTAAATCGTTGGGTGTATGCTTGACAAACCTTCTTCAACACATCCAAGTTTTTTGGATCCCAATCGTCAAATGAACCTTTAGGAGTAAGCGCTCTGCTGAAAATAATGTTCACCGGATTAGAAGGCATTTTGATCATTTGAGCAATAGCAAATTCATTCAGTGGAACTAACATTTTATCGTAAGCAGCGCGAAGTTCTTCTTCTGATGCGCCATTCGTTTGTAACTTAGCAAATTCAGTATCCTGACTTGCCAAATTGTTAGCCATTTGCATATAGCGTGTCAGTGGTTCAGCCCATTCTGTTCCGGAATATTTAGGGCTAACGGTATAGGAGTTGATATCTGAGTTGATTTTTACATGATCTTTTGGCATCAAAGTCATCGGAATGATTTTATCATCACCGTCACCGAGTCTCAACTGATAAATTCCCATGTCTGGAATGTTGCCCTTTATTTCGAAGGAACCGTCAGTATCTGTTTCACTTGAAGCAACGTCAATGATACCATTTTGGCTAGCGGCTTCAACGTATATGATTAAATTTTTTGCACCCGTTATTTTTCCAGAAATCGTAAAATTGTTTTCTAGTTCTTTCGAATCTGTTTCCTCTTCATTGCAAGCAAATAAAAACGGTAAGAGAAAGAAGGGGAGGTATCTGAGTTTATTTATCAAGTTCATTTCTAAGCATTTGATTAGCCGATTTAGGATCAGCCTTCCCTTTTGATATTTTCATTAATTGTCCCATTAAGAAGCCGGTTAGTTGTTTTTCGCCATTTTTATAACGCTTTACTTCTTCAGGATGTTGCTTCATTACTTCGGCAATAAATCCCAAAATCGAATCTTCGTTGGAATCCTGAATCAAGTTCAAAGACTCCGCAATCGCCAAAGGTGATTTTTCAGTAGCGTTCAACATTTCAGGAAATACTTTTTGAGAAGCTACGGTATTTGAAATTTTCCCTTCTTGTATAATCGAAATTAAGTCGGCAATTTTCTCTGCAGAAATAGGAAATTCTTCCATTTCCTTCCCCTGCGAATTCAAATAAGATTTAATATCGCCCATCATCCAATTGGCCGCCAATTTGTATTCTTTGGTGTGCTTTAAAATGGATTCGTAATACAATGCAATCGATTTGTTATCCGTTAAATTATAAGCATCGTATTCAGAAAGTTCATATTCCTTCGTGTACCGAAGAAACAAATCTCTTGGCAAGGCTGGCATTTCAGCTTTTATAGCGTCGATTTGTCCAACCGTAACTTTCAAAGGTGTCAAATCAGGCTCAGGAAAATAGCGGTAATCATTTGCTGCTTCTTTTGAGCGCATGGCAATGGTGATATTCTTGAGCGCATCATATTGACGCGTTTCCATGAAAAGTTCACCACCTTTTTCCAAGACTTCGATTTGTCTCGTTATCTCATATTCGATAGCGCGTTGAACGTTCCGAATCGAGTTCATGTTTTTCACCTCAATCTTGGTTCCGAATTCTATTGCCCCAATTTTCCGAACCGAAACATTGGCATCGCAGCGCATGGAACCTTCCTCCATATTTCCATCACAAATGTCCAAATAACGAACAAGTTTTCGGATTTCGGTTAGGTAATTGTACGCTTCGGTTGAGCTTCTGAAATCAGGTTCCGTCACAATTTCTAGTAAAGGAACTCCAGCACGATTCAAATCCACCAACGTATCCTTCACATCGATATCGTGAATACTTTTACCAGCATCCTCTTCCATGTGTATTCGTGTCAAACCGATTTTTTTCTCGTTTTCGTTTTCGTCTTTCACAATCACGCATCCACCAGTACAAATTGGTGTTAAATCCTGTGTAATTTGGTATCCTTTCGGTAAATCGGGATAGAAGTAATTTTTACGCGCAAAATATTGATTTTCAGCAATATCGCAATGCAAGGCTAAGCCTAATTTGATGGCGTTTTCTATCGTTTTTTTATTCATCACAGGTAAGGTTCCTGGATGACCCAAAGTAACTGCACTGACATTGGTATTCGGAATAGCTCCGTATTCGTTCTTATCGTTAGAATAAGCTTTGCTTTTTGTCAGCATTTGTGCATGGACTTCCAATCCAATTACTACTTCGTATGTATCTCTAATTTCAGACATGCGTCCAGTATTCCTTTAGATTCGTGCGATTAATTGACTCATGATAGCTGTCATTTTTGGCTCTTGACGATTCGCAACTTCGATAACGTCTTGAACAGAAACTTTCTGAATTTTTCCTGGAACCCCTAAATCCGTGATAATTGAAATAGCGAAACAAGGAATTTCCATGTGACGAGCAACGATTACTTCAGGAACAGTTGACATACCAACTGCATCAGCACCGATATTTCTAACATATTGGTATTCTGCAGGAGTTTCAAGAGTTGGGCCAGTCAAACCAGCGTACGTTCCAGTTGCCACTCTAATGTTCAATTCCTTAGCAATTTCTTGTGCCAACGCAATCATTCCACTATCGTAAGGTTCGCTCATATCGGGGAAACGAGGTCCAAGTTCATCGATGTTTTTTCCAATTAATGGGTGAGCAGGGAACAAATTGATATGATCATTTTGAATCATGATCTCCCCTACTTCAAAAGCTGGATTAACTCCGCCCGAAGCGTTGCTCACAAAAAGTGCTTGAATTCCTAATAACTTCATAACGCGCACAGGAAAAGTAACTTGCTTCATGTCGTACCCTTCGTAGAAATGAAAACGACCTTGCATGGCAACTACTTTCTTACCACCCAATTCACCGAAGATCAATTTCCCCGAATGGCTTTCTACCGTTGAAACAGGAAAGTTTGGAATCTGTTCGTATGAAATCTCATTAATAATCTTGATTTCCTTTACCAATCCTCCTAAACCAGTTCCTAGAATAATTCCTACAGTCGGTTCTACGGATGTTTTGCTTTTAATATAAGCTACAGATTCATTAAGCTTTTCTAACATATGCTAATAATTTATCTTTTAATTCAGTTTCTCTATATACTTGAACGTCCATTTTTTGAACGAACCAAGGAAAATTCTTCAATTCACCAGCTTTTTTAAATGCTTCTAATCGAACGGCATCTTTTTCCGTTGTTAGTATGATTGAATTTTCGCTCGCGAAGTTACCAAAATTCTCATGAATTACGGTCAAATCCTTCGTCGTAAAGGTGTGATGGTCTGGAAAAATAACGGATTTTAATGAAAATTTCTTCGAAAGAGATTCTTCCAAAGGTTTTGGATTGGCAATTCCAGTAACCAAAACAATGTTTTTAAGGTCATTTGGAAGTTCGAATTCACCCCATTTTTTCATTTCTCCATAAACTATACTAGAAAAATAAATGTCATTTTCCGGCAGATGAATATTATTGCGAAAATCTTGTTTTTCTTGATCGGAAAGTTCCTCTGGACATTTACTAACAATAACGATATCGGCTCTTTTCTCTCCACTTTTAAATTCGCGTAAATCGCCTGTTGGCAGCATGAAGTCTTTGAAATACGGTTTCTTGAAATCGCACATCAGCACGTTGAACCCAGCTTTTACATGGCGATGTTGAAAGGCATCATCCAAGATTACAACGGATTTGTTTTTTTGTTTTTCCACTTCGTGTATGGCCAAAACTCTTTTTTCGCTCACGATAACATTGGGTTGGGGATTCGCCAGGTGAAAAAGCATCGGTTCATCGCCAACTGTATCAGCATTCGAGTTTTCATCCGCTAAAAGTAGGCCAGATGTTTTTCTGCCATAACCTCGGCTTACAATGGTTATTTCATTTTCTTCAGAAAGCCATTTGTTGAACAAAAGTACATGGGGAGTTTTCCCGGTTCCTCCGACACTTATGTTACCGACGCAAATGGATGGAAACGGAATGGAATAAGATTTTTTCAAGCCCCAATCGAAGAGTTTGTTGCGCACCCAAGTGATTATTCCATATAGAATAGCAAACGGAAAAAGTAGAAAACGCAAGATCCTCATTTTGAAATTTGGTTTGAAGATAAGTAAAAATGATGTTTGGGCGTGATGGATCTGTAGGGGTTGGTTTTAACTAATTGATTTTCAATTGCATTACTAAATATTTAAAAGTTTAAACTTTTCGAAATTTAAAGTAGAAATTTGATTTTTATTTCCTTCGTGAATAATTTCTAAAATCTTGTCCACCTATCCTATTACTATACCTTATATCTTTACCCAATGAATAAAAAAATCCTCCTTTTGGGCTCAGGTGAATTGGGCAAAGAATTCGTAATTGCTAGTCAACGTTTGGGACAATATATTATTGCAGTAGATAGTTATGCTGGAGCACCCGCTATGTATGTGGCAAATGAGTTCGAAATCATTGATATGTTGGATGGAGATGAGTTAGATCGAATAGTCGCGAAACACCAACCCGATTTGGTGATTCCTGAAATTGAAGCTATTCGAACGGAGCGATTATATGCCTATGAAAAAGAAGGAATACAAGTTGTTCCGAGCGCCAAGGCTGCAAATTACACAATGAACCGACGGGCAATTCGTGACTTAGCAGCCATTGAGGTAGGTGTCAAAACGGCTCCCTATAAGTATGCCGCCTCATTGGCTGAATTAAAAGAAGGCGTGAAGTTTACAGGAATGCCATGTGTTGTAAAACCATTAATGTCCAGCTCTGGAAAAGGGCAATCCGTAATTAAAACAGGTGCCGATATCGAGAAAGCATGGAACTATGCATTAGAAGGTTCGAGAGGTGATTTGATGGAGATTATTGTTGAAGGATTTATCGATTTTGACTATGAAATAACCTTGTTGACCGTTACTCAAAAGAATGGAGAAACCTTGTTTTGTCCACCAATTGGTCACCGTCAAGAACGAGGAGATTACCAAGAAAGTTGGCAACCTATG
>DDBE01000023.1 GCA_002332715.1 Flavobacteriales bacterium UBA2040 | reverse complement strand
TGGCTTTTATACTGTAGCTCTAAAAATGGGAAAAGTGACAAAGTGAAACGTAAGGAATATTACGAAATATGACAATACGGAAGTCAATTTAAGCTCAGGTATTCGGATTCGCCGTGTTTACAAGATGTTGTTGCTCCTCAAAGCACTGTATATGGTTTGCCTTTTAATCGACGAGTTTCCTACCGAGAAATTTGTCCGAACGACTAGGATTCTTCGATTCGAATTTCATCGGGTATTATGATTGGATTCTGAAATTACCAGGAAAAGAAAAAGGCTGCGTCCAAAAGAGGTAAACGAATTGGATCAATAAGACAGATGCCGTAAACTTAATTACCTTTGCGTCAATGAACAAAACTTTCGCAAAATTAGTCCCACAACCTTCTTTTTCAAAATATTTGGAAGCAGACGCCGTTGCCGAAAATTTTACACGACAAGTTTCTCACGTTCATTTTTCTTTTACTGCGACAAAAAAACCTGCGAAGCCAGAATTGATTCATGCATCGCCCGATTTATTGCAAGAACTTCAATTGGAAAAATTGAAAGATGTTGATCTAGACATTCTCAGTGGAATGATTCCTTTTCCAAATTTTAAACCGTATGCCATGCGCTATGGTGGCCATCAATTTGGACATTGGGCGGGGCAACTAGGCGACGGGCGCGCGATAAACATTCTCGAAACAAAAATTAATGATACGCCTTGGACCTTTCAATTAAAAGGTGGGGGACCAACACCCTATTCACGCTCGGCTGATGGATTTGCTGTCCTTCGTTCGAGCATTCGCGAATATTTATGCAGCGAAGCGATGTATAATCTCGGTGTCCCTACAACTCGAGCGTTGTCTTTGATGAAAACGGGGGATTGGGTTCCACGCGATATGCTCTACAATGGCAACCAAGCTGACGAACATGGAGCGGTCGTTTGTCGGACTTCGCCTTCCTTTATCCGCTTTGGTAATTTCGAGATCCTCAGCGCCCAAAATGAAATCAAAGAATTAAAACAACTCCTTGACTATACAATTACCGAACACTTTCCGCATTTGGGAATGCCGGCGAAGGAAACATACCTTTCTTTTTTTAGCGAAGTGGCAAAGCGCACCAAGGACATGATTATTGACTGGCAACGTGTCGGTTTTGTGCATGGTGTAATGAATACTGACAACCTTTCTATTCTTGGATTGACGATTGATTATGGTCCATATGGTTGGTTGGAAAATTATGATCCTTCTTGGACACCAAACACTACGGATAGTGAAACCCGCAGATATCGCTTTGGGAATCAGTCCAACATTGCCTTGTGGAATTTGGTGCAGTTGGCCAATGCGATTTATCCATTAATAGAAGAGGCGAAACCATTGGAGGAAATTCTGGTAAAGTATAAAACATCCTATTCACTCGACTATCATCAGATGATGTGCTCAAAGTTGGGTTTGTCTACCTTTGAATCCGTGTCTGAAGGGTTTATAGATGCTTTAAACATGAATTTGGAAGCGTCACAAATCGACATGACGATGTTTTATCGCGAATTGTCGAATCGGGAATACCTCGATTTCAAATCCTTTTTCACCGCCCTTGGCACAACAAGTTACTTGGATAATAAGACGCTCCTGGCAAAAAAAAAGGATTGGGAAAAGTGGTTCGATGACTATCAAAAGTTACTTGAGCAAGAAGGGATGATGGCAGAAAGCCGACTGCTTACCATGAAGAAAGTGAACCCAAAATATGTATTGCGGAATTACATGGCGCAATTGGCCATCGACGAAGCAGACAAAGGCAATTTCGAATTGGTTGATGAATTGTACCAATTATTAAGAAAGCCGTATGACGAACAACCCAACATGCAAAAGTGGTTTGCTTTGCGTCCCGATTGGGCCATGAACAAAGTAGGGTGTTCTATGTTATCCTGCAGTAGTTGAAAAAAACGTTAAATGAAAATATTAGGATTCGCAGGTAGCAACAATGCTTCTTCCATCAATAAAAAATTAGTGTCGTACGCTTTACAACTAGCAGAGGCGCATACAACAGACCTTTTGGACTTAAACGATTATGAAGTAGCAATTTATAGTCCTGAGCGAGAATCCAAAGATGGAATACCAGCTAAAATCATGGCTTTGGCAGAAAAAATATCTGAATCGGACGTATTAATTATATCACTAGCCGAACACAATAGTAGTTATTCAGCAGCCTTTAAAAATCTGTTTGATTGGATGTCCCGAATACCGAATCGTACCGTTTTTGATGATAAGCCTTTGTTATTAATGGCAACCTCGCCTGGAGCGCGCGGAGGAGAGGGGGTTCTAGAAGCGGCCCAAAATCGTTTTCCGCGAAATGGCGCCAAAATTCCAGAGGTGTTTTCCCTGCCCCAATTTTATGAGAATTTCACCGAAGGTAAATTATCCGAACCCTTCCATTCTGAATTAAAAACAAAACTTTTTTCAGTTCTTACCAACCATTAATTGTCTTTTTTCGATAGCCAAGCATCGGGTTTCAAAAATAAACAAATGTTAAAAATAACATTTGTTTATTTTTTGTAAATTTGCTAAACAATTTTTATCAAAAAAACAATTATGAAAAAAACT
>DDBE01000129.1:3431-3606 GCA_002332715.1 Flavobacteriales bacterium UBA2040 | reverse complement strand
AACACCGTTTCGTTGTCCTTCTTGCGGCTGTAGCTAATAAACTCATTTTCACCAATCTTATTCAAGATATCGTAGAAGTTGCCGTGCATATGGAGTAAAGCTAGCCACCCCGAGAGTCCAAAAGACGTCTTATTTGAGTTAAACAAAACCTTTTCTTCTAATGGAAAACACTAAA
>DDBE01000129.1:2971-3142 GCA_002332715.1 Flavobacteriales bacterium UBA2040 | reverse complement strand
CCTTCATTCTGGCTAATACTCAACCTGCCAGTCTTTCTGCCTTGGAGCAGGAGCATATCGTGCCTGTCTTTGCGAAAGAATCATTTTCAGCACAGATTAGATATGGATGAATTAAGCGCCACAGTTCAATGCTTGGAATTCGTTAGGTGTAAAGTATCTTGTAAATGAATT
>DDBE01000129.1:0-2724 GCA_002332715.1 Flavobacteriales bacterium UBA2040 | reverse complement strand
TAAATGAATTCATTTAATGTTAAAAACCTGAATATCAAATAATTGTAAATAAAAAAATGAAGTCTCTTGATTTATTTTGTGGTTGTGGAGGAATGACCCTTGGCTTTAAGTGGGCTGGATTTCATTCTGTTGTTGCTTCGGATATAGATGTTAATTGTGGAAAGACGATTAACAAGAATTTTCCCGAGACTGAATTTTTCCTTGGAGATATTGCCTCATTGTCGAAAGACGAGTTAATTCGAATCCTTGGTGAAAATAAAATAGATGTTGTTACAGGAGGCCCCCCTTGTCAGGGATTTAGTTTGGCCAATAAGAATAGGAATAAAGTACAGGACGACCCGAGAAATAGACTTTTTTACGAGTTTGTTAAGGTTATCAAGTGGATTGAACCGAAAGCATTTGTAATGGAGAATGTGAAAGGGTTATTATCAATGCACAAAGGGGAAGTAATAAAGACAATTTTAAAGGAATTTATGAATGCCGGAATTGGGTATAATCTAGATTTTCGAGTGCTCAAGGCATCGGATTATGGTGTTCCCCAAAATCGGGAGAGGGTAATTGTCATAGGAATCAGGAAGGACCTTGGGCTTATACCAGAGTTTCCTGAAAAATTGGACAAAACTGTTACTGTGAATGAGGCCATTATGGACCTTCCTGAAATAGATGCTGGGGGTGGTGATGATGAAATGGTATATGACAAGAAGGCGTTTACTGATTATCAGAAATTCATGAGGAAAGATTCTTTGGTCATTAAAAATCACGTTGCAATGAAACATACCCCTCGATTAGTGGAAAGATTCAAGGCAATTAAACCTGGTCAAAATTTAATTGATGTTTGGGAAAGCCATGGCGCTGTTAAGCGCGGAAATCCAAATGAAAAATCAAATTCAAAATTTTCTCAGAATAATCAGCGGCTTCATCTAGACCGTCCAGCGCCAACTATTGCAGCATCGTTTCAAAGTAACTTCATTCACCCAGTGAAAGACCGAAATTTTACGGCAAGAGAAGGAGCAAGACTTCAGTCTTTTCCTGACGATTTCATTTTTGAAGGGATGAGAACAAAAATGAGTTGGGAAATTGGATTAAGTCAATATCAACAAATAGGGAATGCTGTTCCTCCACTAATGGCTAAAGCCGTTGCGGATAGATTAAAGCAAGTTCTTGAAAAGGGAAATATTCCAACTTTGATTGAAGGGCAAGCAAAGCTAAAATTATAAGAAAGGCTTAAGACTCTTTTGAAACTCTTTGACGACAAGAAGGAGTGACTCCTTGGTTAATGGCTTGAAATACAGTGGCTTGTGGATTGGTTTGTTGATTTTTCGCTCCCCTTCAAGGAGTGTTAAAATCTTCAAATCAATCTCAAAGTAGCTCATTAACGTATTAGTAGAAGCACTACCAATTCGTTTGTAATTTCTCAACTCTCCGTAGTCACCACCAAGTTGACTTTCCAGTTGTAGTAAGAAACAGTCCACATTTGGCCACGCAGTTTTCATTTGGGTAAAATCGACAAGAATTCTTTTCAGCATGGCATTTTCTGTGTATGTTTTACACTCAACAGCCAATGCCAAGTTATTGTCGATGTTGCAGTGAACATCGGCTTTCAGCTTGTAGAAATATTTGTCCGGAAATTGTTGATAGTCTGATTTGAGATAAGAATTAGATGAATTTCTGATGTAAGATTCCTTGACTTTTAGTTTGCGTATTTTTTTTTCAAAATTTATTCTACTAGGGTGCCCACCCAGTTGGTCCCACGCGTAACGAATAATGATTTCGGTTATATTTTCGACTAACTTGCCTTTTCCTGATCGAATGATCCCCCCATATGCTCTGTGTTGACTTTCGAGCCGTGCATCTGACTCAATCCCTTTTATCAAAGTGTCGTATGCTTGTATAACAACGTCTAACTTGTCCATTCAGGGAAGCTATTGTGAAAGACTTTCTTAAGCAATACAGGAATAAGTCAAATATTCCCTATTTCTAGATTAAATATTTGTAGTTAAGAAGACCTCATGTGAGTATAGAATCGCTGAAAATGATCTTCAAACGGCAATAGCTACATAAGATCTTTCAGCCCTGCCAGTATGTCCAGTGCAAAGAATAAGACAGCGCTGTCTAATCCCCGCTCGATAAACACCGGATTGTGGAACGGGATCGTAGGTGCAGACTTCCCCCATCTGACTAATGCCATAGGTGTGGTGGGTACCGGAAAAGCGCGCTTCAATATATGGATCGACGAAATTTTGGATTTCTTGCCACATATCTCGCTTCTCATTTGTCCAAGTCTTATGCCTTCTGAATAGGTTGACCTTCTCCAGAAGTACGTGGATTTCAGCATCGGTTATTTTTTTCATAGTAGGGGGCGGTGGCCATATAGTTTTTCCCACAGCCGGTCTGGACTGCTTGTGATTAGTGTCTCTTGTAATTCTTTCTCTACGACAACTTTGTGTGTCGTGATTTCCTTATTAATAGAATCATACCGGTACACATCATCCCACCACTGAACTTTTTCATTGTACTTAATGGTCAACTCATCATTCTCATGTTTTAGGAGATTAAGTTCCTGTGCCAAACAATTACCTGGATTGGACATCGTGGGTATAGAATCTACCCCGATGTGTTTGGACTTTATAATGCTCGATACCAAGTAGTTATTGGCTTTTTTGACCCATTCAAAATAATTGGCTTGGAGCCTATTCATTTCTGAACGATACTCCTGAACTTGAT
>DDBE01000176.1 GCA_002332715.1 Flavobacteriales bacterium UBA2040 | reverse complement strand
ACTTTCCGCCACCTTGCTCCAGAATAAAACTGGAGGTATTGAGATCAAAACGCATGGTGATACCGGCAGGCTTAAAAATGAAAGTGTTTTCATCTTCTGCTGTCAATGGAAAAATAGATTGACCTGTGGCTTGTGCACTTAAAACACCATTGGATCCCGAAATATCAATTTCCAGATCAATATCTGCGCTCGTGTATTTTCCAATATAAGAAGTTACATCTTCTATTAAAAGACTTTCCTTTGGTGATAGGTCGGGGATTTTTGTAGTTTCTTTGAAGTACATGCCAACAGCAGTAAGAACAATCTCATTTCTCGCCAATTTAATACCGTTTCCACAGAAGGCAACATACACCTTGTGTTCAGGAAAATAGGCCAAAACAGATTGAAAACCATCTATTCCTCCTGTGTGTCCATAACCTACATCCTCCTTCCAAGGGATAGGGAAAAGACCAAGACCATAACCTTCCACCATTGTTTTCATTCTTTCATATGCAAGGGCAGAGACTAATTTTCCATTCTCCAAAGCGTAGAAAAAACGATTTAAATCACTTACCGCGCTGATCAGCGATACAGCCCCTATACTCACACTTCCATGTGTTTGCCTTTCAGCTTGCCATTCACCTGACCAATAATAGGAAAACGCTTCTTTGTTTTTGAGATTGTAAGCACCTGTATGCTGAGTGCTTTTCAATTTCAAGGGTTTCGTTATCCTCTTTTTTAAAATTTCGTCGAACGGTATGCCGTCCACGTCTTCGCAAATGAAAGCGAGCAATACATAATTGGTATTCGAATAACTGTACTTTTCACCTGGTTCGAAATCAACTCCTTTTGCCATGAAACGTTTCATGTGCGATTCACGCGATTGTTCTTCTTTTAGATAATCAGAATAATCGGCATCGTCTACAAAATTGTGCAGCCCAGATCGGTGTCTTAATAGCTGTTCAATTGAAATTTTATCAGCATTGGGCAAATCAGGATAAAAAACAGCCAGTTTTTGATCTAGTTTTATTCTTCCTTCATCCACCAACTGCATGATACATGCAGCTGTAAAGGTCTTGGAAATGGAACCAATCCTATATTTCGTTTTCTTATTGGCCTTTTTCTTGTTTGCCTTGTCGGCATAGCCATAAATTCTTCGGAATTGTTCTTTTCCATTCTCAAAAATGGCAATACTTCCCATTCCTTCGTCGTATTTGACGATAGAATCAAAATATTGGTTCATGAGTTTAAAGCGATCTTGACCAATTGAATTGGTAGAAAGAAGTACAAAAAGAAGTATTCCGATAAACCGTATCATATTCTTAAACTTTTAATTTTTGGTGAGTAGGTGTTCAAGTTCATGTTTAATGTAAAACGAATGCGCTTCAAATAGTCAGCTGTACTGTAATAACTTTCAATGTTGTTACTCATAAATATTGGGAAGGAAACCTGCATTATTTTTCGAATCCGCAATGCCACACCAAAGTTCCAAGCTGCTTCTGTTGAAAGACCACTTGGGAAAATACCATAGTCTAAAAACACGCCGGCTGGCACTTTTTTGACAGGAATATCGAGATATAAATTTCCTGTAAACATCCAATCGTTGGAATACCCGTAGGATGTCGTAGAATTGAATCCCCCTTGGTTACTGGAGCGCTGCGTATATTGCGCTAAAGCTATTCTTGAACGATTGAAAAACAAATCATCGAAAAACAAATCTTGCGCTCCATTTGATCCAGCCAAGGCAAAACTATTTTCGCCATTGGTCAAGTTCGCGTTTTTAATATCCAATACTTTCCCACCGAATACGCGCACTTCAAGCCAAGACTTTATTTTGTTTTTTAAGTAACGATAGCGGTAAGTCGATGTTACCATAGCTCTTGTTGCATTCGTATTCAAACCCTCGTTTCTATGATAATCGGCTCTAAACTGCGTTTGCCAATGATGGTCAGCTCTGAAAAAATCAATTTTGTAGTTTCCATATCCACCATACGATTGCTGGTTTGGCATTCCTCGAGGTTCATCTTGACGAAACAATCCTTTAAACATTAATTCGTGGCTCCAAGGGTGTGTGTTTCCTCGATTCCCAAGATTCATTATAAGATAGGGAGTAAGCGCCGCATAAAAGTTATTGTTCCCTTTTACTGCGTCTTCCAATTTAAAAGTTCGTCCCCCGATTCCGAGTTTTGTTTGTTTCACAAATCGAGCGGGTAAAAAAGTATAGTGAAAATCTGCCTGGCCTGAAATCATCTGCCGATTGAAAGAATACATGGGTGCGATATAATATTGATAAGGATCATTCGTCACAGCTATGTTGTGGAATACAGCTCCTATCATCAAATTGTCACCTCTGTTAATGGCTAACATTGGGGACCAGAAAAGATTGGTTTTCATTAGATCATTATTTCCAATAATTGGCTCTAATGCCAAAGGCTCGATCTTTTTAAACAATATTTTTCGGTTCGAAAACATATTGTTATTGCGGTTCATTTCGGGTATATGATTCGTTGAGTCAATAATGGCCAGGTCGTATTTAAATCCACTAATGGTTTGTTTTCTCTTACCTGTTCCAGGCTCAAACCAAATTGTTTCAGAATGCCCTTCATTATCTGATAGAGTTACAGGTATAGGACCATTCACTTGTCCACTATTTTTAACGGTCACCTCATTGTTTTTCAATTTACAGATTTTATAGTCGATGTGGTTCGTCGTTTGAATTAAATGGTGAAAGAACCAATCCAATTTTTTGCCTGAAACAGATTCAATGACTTCTTGTAAATCCTCTGGTTGCGGATGTCTAAATTTCCATTTTTCGTAATAAGCCGACATACATTTATCGAACAATTCATCACCCAAATAGCTCTTGAGGTAATGGAATATTAGTCCTGTTTTTTGGTACATCACAATTCCATAGTTGATTGTCAAGAAATCTGCGCTTTTGGTTTCAATCGGTTGATCTTCACCTAGTTTAGCAATGGCTTGAAACATTATGTCTGCCTGATCGTGATAATCCAAATGATCGAAATGAAACTTGCCGTTCAATACTTGATCAGACAATTGTGTGTTCCCAGGGTATTTCGTTTGCATGTATCGAATTTCATTCAAAGTGTTCAATCCTTCGTCCATCCAACCATGATCGCGTTCGTTGGAACCCAGAATTCCATAAAAC
>DDBE01000032.1:4328-4513 GCA_002332715.1 Flavobacteriales bacterium UBA2040 | reverse complement strand
GAAGAAGAGATATCGACTTGCTGATTATTTTAAAATCGATTTTAGTTATGCCGAAATGCCCTTGGTCATGAATGTTTTAAAAAGGAACCAGATAGAAATTGTTCGAACGGAAATGAATGCGGAGTGTTTTATTGAAGTGAAATGTAGTATTGCAGAACCGATAGATATAAATGGACTTTTGGCCA
>DDBE01000032.1:0-4003 GCA_002332715.1 Flavobacteriales bacterium UBA2040 | reverse complement strand
GAACGAAAATGAAGTTATTAGAAAGATTAATATCCATTCGTGGAGCATCGGGCGATGAAAGCCGAATGAAAGAATTTATCTTAGAATATGTTGAGGAAAATAAGAGTTCTTGGAAAGTTCAACCTGAAATCATAGCGGGTGATGAAATGCAAGACACACTGGTGCTGGTGTTTGGAAAGCCAACAACGGCAATATATGCGCACACAGATACGATTGGCTTTTCCGTTGGATATGACAAAGATTTGATCAAGATTGGTGGACCCAAACTGATCGATGGAACCATGCTGGTCGGAATGGATAGTAATGGAGAAATTGAGGTGGAGATGGTTGTATATGAATATGAAGACGGTCGATTGCATCCACAATATTTGGGCGATCGAATTTTAGATAGAGGAACTGTTTTGACTTACAAACCAAATTTTCGTGAGACGGAGAAGTACGTTCAATCACCCTATATGGACAACAGATTAGGTGTTTGGACAGCACTTCAAGTGGCAAGTGCTCTAGAAAACGGAGCCATTGTTTTCTCAACATACGAAGAGCATGGTGGCAATTCTGTAGGATTTTGTGCTCGTTTACTTTGGGAAAAACACAAAGTACGTCAAGCATTAATAGCGGATATCACTTGGGTAACGGATGGTGTGAAACATGGGGGAGGAGTGGCAGTTTCTATGCGAGACAAAGGGTTGGCTCGAAGAAAATACTTGGATAGAATAATTGCCTTGGCGCGTGAAAGCAAAATCCCTTTCCAGTTGGAAGTAGAATCGGCTGGAGGCAGTGATGGAGGTGTTTTACAAGAGGCAGATGTGTTAATTGATTGGTGCTTTATTGGAGCAGCAGAAGACAACGTTCATACTCCAGATGAGAAGGTGTTTAAAAATGATATTGAAGCAATGGTAAAAATGTATTCGTATCTTATGGAGAAACTTTAGTTTTATACAATTCAATACTGTGAAATGGAAAAGGAAAATTTGACTTGTCAATTGTTTAAATACGATAAAGAGTATTTTTTGGTAACACGAAATACGCCTGAATATTTTGCGAAGAACTTTGTTTCTGATGAACTTTATGATGATCAAGTATCTTGGTTAAATTTCCATTCCATTGCCGATTTTGAGAATATTAGTTTGTTGTGTGACAACTTAAATATCGACCAACTTGCCGTTGAAGATATTTACACAAAAAAACAAAGACCTAAAGTTGAAGAGTATGACGGATATGTTTTCTTTTCTATCCGATCGGCTCTTCCTGCTCAAAAACACTTACCGAATTTAACGGTAGAGCAAATTTCATTCATTTTAGGTGAAAGTTATATTATCTCATTTCAAGAAAAGAGTTCGGATCACTTTACAGAGGTTCGCGATAGAATTGAATTGAACAAAGGAAAAATACGAGTAAAAACACCAGATTTTCTGCTTTACAGAATGCTAGAAGCCATTATCGAAAATAATTTTGAAGTGCTCGAAGAAATTCAGGCCAATACGATTCGTTTAGAAAAAAGACTTATTCGTAGCGCACATTCTGAAACGTTGAAACTGATTGAGCAGGAGAAAAGAAGACTAGCCGAACTTCGAAAAATAAGTATTCCGATGCGGGATGTGGCCTCTCAAATTCAAAAGTCGAAGAATCCTTTATTTACTTCGGAAAATCATTATTTTTTCGATGATTTGAAAGATTCTTGTGTTGCTGTTCTTGAAGAAGTGGAGGTCAACAAACAAGCTTTGGATGGATTGACCAACTTATATTATGCCGTTCAAGGTCAGAAAATGAACGAAATAATGAAAGTATTAACTGTAATCAGCGCAATTTTTATACCGCTGACGTTCTTGGCTGGTATATATGGAATGAACTTCGATAATATTCCTGAGCTGCACCATAAATATGGCTATTTCATCTTATTGGGCGCAATGTTCTTCATTACCGTCATACTCGTTTTTATTTTTAAACGAATAGGCTGGTTGAATCAAAGATAGTTTTGAATAGAACTTTTGCCTGACTATGTTGTTAATAATATATGGAAAATTATTTAATAATCGGCGGTTCTTCTGGAATTGGTCAAGCATTGGTCAATAAATTGGCTCAAAATCCAACCAACAAAGTTTTCTCCAGTTATCATCTCGGTGAAAATCTGAAAAAGGTGACCGGAGTAGAGTATTTTCAATATGATGTTCATGAGGCATTTCCTGAAAACATTGTATTACCTGAGAAAATTGATGGATTTGTTTATTGTCCTGGTGCTATTGATTTAAAACCATTTTTAAGACTCTCTCCGGAAAGTTTTTTAGATGATTTTAATCTTCAAGTAGTTGGTGCAGTTAAATGCTTGCAGGCCATCCATTCCAAATTAATCAAATCTGAAGCACCAAGTATTCTTTTCTTTTCTACAGTTGCTGTGCAATCTGGATTCACTTTTCATAGTAAAGTTAGTGCAAGTAAAGGGGCAATTGAAGGTTTAACCAAAGCGTTGGCGGCAGAGTTTGCACCGAAAATTAGAGTAAATGCTATTGCACCTTCATTAACGAAAACGCCGTTGGCCGACAAATTGTTGAATTCTGAGGAAAAGATTAATGCGAACGCTGCAAGACATCCAATGAAGAAAATCGGTCGAGCGGAGGACCTAGCGAATATGGCAGAGTTTTTATTGTCGGATAAAGCCAGTTGGATAACAGGTCAAATCATGCATGTGGATGGTGGCATGTCGCAACTGAAAACCAGTTAATATGAAAATAAGGGAAATAGGTTTACTGATTTTATGTATTCTCATCACTTTGGGAGCAGGTGGCTTAGGCGGGTTTGCCACAGCCACAAGCATTGATGGTTGGTACGCAACAATAAATAAACCAAGTTTCAATCCTCCAAATTATTTGTTTGGTCCAGTTTGGACTTTCCTCTACTTTTTAATGGGGCTTGCCCTATTTGTGATAATTCGTTTACCAAAGTCAACACGAAAAAATAGTATGCTCGTGATTTTTATAATTCAATTAGTTTTGAATGTTTTTTGGAGTTTTTTGTTTTTCAAGTTTCAAAGGATTGACCTTGCTGTCCTTGAAATACTCGTTTTATGGTTCTTTATTTTAGCGATGATAATAGGGCTAGTCAAGTTCAATAAATCAATTGGATTATTGCAAATTCCTTACTTGCTTTGGGTGACTTTCGCTTTTATTTTGAATTTTTCAATTTTTTACTTGAATTAACCTTTTAAATTTTAGCTAATGGCTTTTTACCAAATCAAAACAGAACAAAGAATACCTGCTAAAATGGAAGAAGTCTGGGAGTTTATGCGTTCACCAAAAAACCTAAAGAAAATTACCCCTGAACATATGGGATTTGATGTCATCACTAAAGACATTCCAGATGAAATGTATCCAGGAATGATCATTGCCTACAAAGTAAGCCCATTGTTTGGTATCAAAATGACATGGGTTACAGAAATTACGCATGTTGAGGAAGGAAAATACTTTGTGGATGAGCAGCGAGTTGGACCATATAAGGTGTGGCATCACGAACATTTTATTCGAGAAGAGAATGGGGAAGTAGTGATGTCTGATATTGTTACCTATGTTCCTCCGTTTGGTTTTATAGGTGCTATTGCGAATTCAATCCTTATAAAAAAACAACTTAAAGACATTTTTGATTTCCGATTTAAAGCCGTCGAAAAGGAGTTTGGTGAATCTTCAATATTACATTAATCTATGGTGTGAACAAATATTATTATTTTCACCCGCATTTCTCTTGATTAATACGTTTATCTTATTTGATTTGAAGATCAAGATTATTTCATCGATAGCGCCTTTAATGAATTGGCTTTCAGTCAATACTCCAACAGTTTATATCTTCGTCCAACGATCCTTTTCGAATATCGCTTGTCCAACGCATTGTCCCAGCCAGTTAAATATCTTGTCAAAGGTGAAATATCCAAAGAATTAATGTCTCGTCGATAAACAAACGCAATGATTTCGTTTTGAAATTTTCACATCGCTTTACGTTTATTCCTCTTTTGGGC
>DDBE01000178.1 GCA_002332715.1 Flavobacteriales bacterium UBA2040 | reverse complement strand
ATTCGTGGAGTTCAAGAAAAAGAGCTAGAGATTGCAGTTGATTTATATAAAATGGAAGCTTCAAAAATAAGTTTCACAGATATTGAAAATGCCGTGGCATTTGAAAATATGAGTGTTTCCGGCGGCGATATTTTAGAAAATGGTATTCGAAGAACGGTTCGTGTTCTAGGAGAATTTGAAGATCCTCTAGCGGTGCGAAATATTATTGTCAAACAAGAAAAAGGAAACATCGTTTACTTAAGAGATATCGCTGACGTCAATTTCAAAGAACAAGAAAAAGAAAGTTTTGCACGCGAATATTTGCAGCCTGTTGTTATGTTGGATGTTAAGAAAAGAGGGGGGCAAAATCTGTTAGAAGCTTCCTCCAAAATTGATGAAATCCTAGAAAAGGCTGCTGTAAATGTGTTTCCTCAAAATTTAATAATTTCAAAAACAAACGATCAGTCTAATGATACACGAACCATGGTTTCGGATCTAGAAAACAGCATCATATTAGGTGTTATTTTGGTGGTTGCCGTGCTCTACTTCTTTTTAGGATTCCGAAATGCATTGTTTGTTGGGATTGCGATTCCTTTATCGATGTTTTTATCGTTTTCTATTTTGAGTTTTATGGGGGTAACCCTTAACACGATGGTGTTATTTTCTTTGGTAATTGCGCTTGGAATGTTGGTTGATAACGGCATTGTGGTGGTTGAAAATGTCTATCGATTAATGGACGAAGGCTACCCTAGAATTCAAGCTGCAAAACTTGGTGTAGGCGAAGTTGCGATGCCCATTATTGCGTCAACAGCAACAACTTTAGCGGCGTTTTTACCCTTAATTTTATGGGAAGGTATTATGGGGGAATTCATGAAATGGCTTCCGATCACTTTAATTATTGTATTGAGTTCTTCTCTTTTTGTTGCGCTCATCATTAATCCTATGTTGATTTCTGTATACATGAAAGTCGTGCCCAAAAAAGAATCTAAAGTCCCTTTTATTTCGAAGTTAGAAAATCTATATGAACGCTTTTTAAGTTATGCGCTTAAAGGAAAAAAACCCGGGAGTATTATTGTTGGAACGTTTGGATTGTTGATTCTTGCAGGGTTTTTAATGTACACATTCCCACCTAAAATATTGTTCTTTCCAAATACTGATGCCAAACAAGTTTTTGTGTTTATTGAATATCCTATTGGGACTGACATCGAGGAAACAAATCTTATTTCAAAAGAAATAGAAAAAGACATCGAAGACTACTTGAAGAAATATGAGGTCAATGGTGAGAATTTTCTCATCACTTCTGTCATTGGGCAAGTGGGTGAAGGTACTGCCGACCCTTCCAGAGGTCAAGAAGGTGGAAAATCTCCCAACAAAGCTCGAATAACGGTTGATTTTGTAAAGTATCAAGACCGTCAAGGCGTCAATACTGAAGCTGTTCTTAAAGATATTCGAAATGTAATTCAAGGCTATCCTGGTGTGAGTATAGTGGTCGATAAACCTGCTGATGGTCCGCCAACAGGAGCACCCATAAATATCGAAGTAAAAGGCGATGATTATGAATTGATTTTAGATACTGCAAATCAGTTGAAATCCTTTATTAATGCCTCTAATATTGCAGGGATTGAAGAATTAAAATTAGATATCGATCAAGGAAAACCTGAGCTGCTAATTGCTGTGGATCGTCAAAAAGCAAGACGGTTAGGCATTTCAACGGGGCAAATTGGAATTAATTTACGAACCGCCTTGTACGGTAAAGAAATTTCAACATATAAAAATGCGGATGATGATTACCCTATAAACCTCCGCCTGAAAGATGAGATGCGTTATAATAAATCCGCCTTGCTCGATCAAAAAATTACGTTTAGAAATCAAAGCGACGGACAGATAAAACAAGTGCCTATTTCTGCAGTAACTACGACAAAAAATCAATCGTCATTTAGTGCCATCAAACGTATTAATTTGGATAGGGTCGTAACAATCTATTCAAATGTATTGAATGATTACAACGCCACAGAAGTCAATGACAAAATCAGAAGTATTGCAGAGAAATTTGAAACGCCAAAAAATATAGCAATCAGCTTTACGGGCGAACAAGAAAAACAAGCCAAAGAAATGGCGTTCCTTAGTAAAGCTCTATTAATTGCGGTCCTATTGATTTTCTTAATTTTAGTAGCACAATTTAATTCTGCGACAACGCCTATTATCATTTCAATTTCTGTGTTTCTTAGTTTGATAGGCGTCTTGTTTGGACTCCTCATTTTTAGAATGGATTTTGTCATACTTATGACCATGATTGGAATCATCTCTCTGGCTGGGATAGTTGTCAATAATGCCATTGTATTGATCGATTATATCAACCTTACCATCATTCGAAAACGTCGAGAATTGGAGCTAGAGGCGACGGACAAGCTTACAACTAGCCTTCTTGTAGACTGTGTCGTTGAAGCTGGTAGAACGCGTTTGAGACCTGTATTGCTAACAGCGATAACCACCATTTTAGGATTGCTTCCGTTAGCCTTAGGAATCAA
>DDBE01000204.1:5957-7663 GCA_002332715.1 Flavobacteriales bacterium UBA2040 | reverse complement strand
AATCTTTGGGTTTCAAGTGCCGAATTGACAACCGATGTACTGAACAAAGCATATGAGAAATCTAAAAAAATATACTACAGGTTAGGCGAAACCAGAAGGTCAAAACCAGAAACACTTTTTTATTCGGGAACAGAATTTCAAGAAGAAATAAAGAATCTTTCCATCATTGAATGGGGGGGAGATTATCATTTTAAAGCAGACGAAAGCATAGAATTCAACTTTGGTTTACAACCGAGTTTCAACAAGCGATTCGAATTGTTGCGGGAAGACTTGATGGCGAAAACAGCCGAAAGGTTTGATAATCTGATTTTTTCCAATCAACCCAAACAGATCGAACGCTTGATTCAAATCATGGAAGATATTGGTGGCGAAGTTGAATTTGCGCCCATTCCAATTGCCTTGCACGAAGGGTTTATTTCGCCCGATTTAAAATTGACGTGTTACACCGATCATCAAATCTTCGAACGTTACCATCGTTTCCAACTCAAGGAAGGATTCCGTCAGGCGAAGCAAGCCTTGATGCTGAAAGACATTTACAACCTTCAAAAAGGCGATTATATTACACACATCGATCATGGTGTTGGTCAATTTTCAGGCCTTCAAACCATCGATGTTAATGGGAAAGAACAAGAAGCCATACGATTGATTTATAAAGATGGTGATGTGCTATATGTTGGAATTCACTCCTTGCACCGTATTTCTAAGTTCTCTGGGAAAGACGGAATTTCGCCAAAAATGAACAAACTTGGGACCCAAGCTTGGAACACCCTAAAAAACAAAACGAAGAAAAAAATCAAGGAATTGGCCTTCGATTTAATTCAATTGTACGCCAAAAGAAAAGCGCAACCCGGTTTTGCGTTTTCACCAGATTCGTATTTGCAGAACGAATTGGAAGCGTCGTTTATGTATGAAGACACACCCGATCAATTCACAACTACCCAGTCCATAAAAGAAGACATGGAATCGAAAACACCTATGGATAGATTGGTGTGCGGTGATGTTGGATTTGGGAAAACGGAAGTGGCCATCCGAGCGGCATTTAAGGCTGTTGCCGATAGTAAACAAGTGGCGGTTTTGGTTCCCACGACGATTCTTTCCATGCAGCATTTTAGAAGTTTCAAAGAACGATTGGGTGATTTTCCATGCACAGTAGATTATATTAATCGCTTTAAATCGGCCAAGAAAGTAACCGAAACTTTAAAAAAATTGGCCGAGGGCAAAATCGATATTTTGATAGGCACGCATGCTTTGGTCGGGAGTAGAGTGAAATTCAAAGATTTGGGCTTAATGATTATCGATGAAGAACAAAAGTTCGGGGTTTCGGTAAAAGACAAATTGAAAACCCTTCGAGCAACGGTGGATACCTTGACTTTAACCGCAACACCCATTCCAAGAACATTGCAATTTTCGCTTATGGGCGCTCGAGATTTGAGCATTATTAACACGCCACCGCCGAACCGTCAGCCGGTTTTAACAGAGATTATTTCCTTCAATGAAGAAACAATTCGGGATGCAATAGCATATGAAGTAAGTCGCGGTGGACAGGTTTTCTTCGTACACAATCGATTGGCGAACATCAAAGAAGTGGCTGGTATGATTTCTCGATTATGTCCAGGAATTCGAATAGGAATTGGTCATGGACAAATGGACGGCGAGAAGTTGGAGAAGATCATGATGGATTTCATCAACCACGAACATGATGTTCT
>DDBE01000204.1:5257-5648 GCA_002332715.1 Flavobacteriales bacterium UBA2040 | reverse complement strand
ATTGCCACAACGATCATCGAAAGTGGTATCGATATTTCCAATGCGAATACCATTATTATCAATGACGCACAAAACTTTGGTTTGAGCGATTTACACCAATTGAGAGGAAGAGTTGGTCGCTCAAATAAAAAGGCGTTTTGCTATTTGGTTGCTCCGAAATTTTCAGTGATGACCTCCGAAGCGCGCAAACGATTGGAAGCTTTGGTTCAATTCTCAGACTTGGGAGCTGGATTCAATATCGCCATGAAAGATTTGGATATTCGTGGGGCCGGAAATATGTTGGGTGGCGAACAAAGCGGATTTATTTCAGAAATTGGATTTGAAATGTATCAGAAAATTTTGAACGAAGCAGTTGACGAATTGAAGGAACAAGAATTTAAAGATTTGTTTA
>DDBE01000204.1:0-4843 GCA_002332715.1 Flavobacteriales bacterium UBA2040 | reverse complement strand
ATGATTTGAAATCCGAGGAGGAATTGATCCAGTTTTCGAAAGAATTGATCGACCGATTTGGACCTTTGCCTGAGCAGGTAAAAGAATTGATGCTTTCTTTTCAATTGAGGTGGTTGGCCCAAGATTTGGGAATAGAAAAACTGGTCATAAAAGGAGGGAAAATGGTTGGATTTATGATCTCTGACCCACAATCCAAGTTCTATGAATCACCAATATTTCAGGTCTTATTAAAACGAATTCAAACAGGAGAATTGCCGTGCACCTTGGCGGAGAAAAACGACAAGTTGCGCATGGTTTTCACGAATGTGCATGATGTTCACAAAGCGTTTAAATTGTTCGCATCCATTCGTGAAGTACAAACAGAAGCGATGTAGAACTATTTCGTTTCTAAGCGAATATATTGGTATGGACCGTAACGTTCTTTGTTTTCTAAATCGCCTTCGTAAGCGGGGCTTTGGACAAGAGATTCAGCAATTAAAAAAAGAGATTTTATCCTTGTATTGTTTCTTCTTGATATGTTCCGCAATCAATTTGGCGACGTTTTCTCGCCAAGGGGAGGTTGGTTTGGTTCAAAAGATAGGTTTATTTCTTTTATAACGGGATTAATCAAATAAAAGTCATCTTTTTCCGTCTCCTATATCCATCAATCCTTAACTTTGGATTCAATCAAATGAAAAAAGCATACGTTCTTGTTTCCAATGATTTGTACACCGATCAACGCGTGCACAAAGTCTGTGAGTTTCTCCACGAAAATGGAATGGATGTTACTTTATTGGGGCGGAAACTTCCCAATAGTAAGGAACTAGAACCGAGGAATTATTCGACCAAAAGATTTGGATTGTGGTTTAAAAAAGGGCCCTTGTTTTATGCTAATCTGAATTTAAAACTCTACACCTTTCTGTTTTTTAAGAAATGTGACCTGATTGTTGCAAATGACTTAGACACATTGATGTCCGGATATTTATCGGCCAAAAGGAAGAAGAATTGTGAGTTGGTGTATGATTCTCATGAGTTTTATACGGGCGTTCCAGAGTTGGTAAACAGACCGAGCGTGCAACGAATTTGGGAGAGAATCGAAGGGTGGATTTTCCCAAAGTTGAACAAGATTTATACTGTCAATCAATCCATTGCGGACATCTACGAAAAGAAGTACGGGGAAAAGCTTTTTGTCGTGAGAAACGTTTCTCCACGTATTACTGATTTGGATATTGTTTCAAAAGAAACGTATGAGATACCTTCGGATAAAAAAATGCTGATTCTTCAAGGAGCAGGCATCAATGTAGATCGTGGTGCTGAGGAATTGGTCGAAGCCATGATAGAAATTGACGAAGCTGTTTTGGTCATTGTGGGCGATGGTGATGTAGTTCCGCAGTTGAAGACTTTTGTAGAAGCGAATAATCTCGATCAAAAGGTATTCTTTTTAGGCAAGAAACCTTATCTTGAAATGTTGGCGATATCTGCTTTGGCTGATATTGGGTTTAGTTTGGATAAATCGACTAACATCAATTATGAAAATTCTTTGCCCAATAAGATCTTCGATTACATTCAAGCAGGGACGCCCATAATTGCAAGCAATATCAAGGAGGTAAGAAATGTGGTAGAAACGCACGAAATCGGCTTGATTATCGAAGAGGTGTCAGCATCAATTTTGACAGAAAACATCAAAAAAATGCTTAAAAATGAAGAAAAAAGAGTGTTTTTTACCGAAAATTGCAAAAAAACAGCTCAATCCCTAAATTGGGAAAATGAAAAAGCAGTTCTAAAAAAAATCTATTTTGAATCTTGAGTAAGCGTATCCATATCGTGTCATTTGATGTTCCATTTCCAGCGGATTATGGAGGTGTGATCGATGTTTTCAATAGAGTAAAGTGGTTTCATGAAAATGGATGGGAAGTCATCTTGCATTGTTTTGAGTATAAACGACAACCAAATATAGAATTAGAAAAGTATGCGGAGATAAACTATTATCCGCGGCCCACGGGCATAATGCATTGGTTTTCGAAAACGCCTTTCATCGTAAAAACGAGAATTCATAAAGGTTTAGAGAACCTGCTCAGGAATACAAAAGATGAGGTTTTATTGGAAGGGTTGCATTGCTCACATTATCTCAACCTTCAACCCGGAAGATTTTATTTACGAACACACAACATAGAACACGATTATTACGCAGGTCTCGCAAAGAAGGCAAAAGGATTAAAAAAAAGATACTTTAATTCTGAAGCTAAAAAACTGAAAACATATGAACCAATTCTTTCTAAAGCAAAGGGTATTTTGGTTATATCAGAAAAAGAAGTTGGTCATTTCAAGGAAATAAACCCAAACTCAATTTACGTCCCACCTGTTTTTAAATTGGTAAACACATTTCAAAAGACGGAATCGTTTGTCCTTTTCCAAGGAAATTTATCGGTAGAAGAAAACGACGAAGCTGCTCATTGGATACTCGATAATGTCCAACCAAAATCTGAAGCAAATTTCATCATTGCAGGTAAGAATCCGTCAGAGTTGCTTAAAGACAAATGCAGAGCTCAAAATGTGGAATTGATGCAGAATCCTTCAGCAGAGGAAATGCAATCACTCATTGATTCTGCACGAATTCATCTGTTATGGACCAATAATAATTCAGGATTAAAATTAAAATTCCTCAATGCAACGGCTAGTTCTGGCCATGTGATTTGTAATTCTGCTATTGTTTCGGGAAGTGGATTATCAAATGGATTTCATACCGCTGAGGGTTCAAAAGAGGTTTTAAGATTATTGGACCAATTAATGATTTTGGAGTTAGAACCAGAAACATGGGAATTACGACAGGAAGACATTCGAAATGAGTTTGGTGGACATAGTTTGGCAAAAGTTTTTCTATAGCTCTATGTTTAAACAACAACAATCCATCTAATTCCAAAAAAATAAATCTAAGAGTTGAAGAAATAAATCTTATTTTCGTTATCAAATAATTGAGATATGGTACAAACGACAAAAACTACAACGCCGACGAATTACGGAGGTGTTATTTCATTAACTTCTGTATTCTTCTTTTGGGGATTTATTGCAGCAGGGAATAGTGTTTTTATACCATTTTGTAAGAATTATTTTAGTTTGGATCAATTTCAAAGTCAGTTAATTGATTTTGCTTTTTATTCGGCCTATTATCTCGGTGCATTAGCCATTTTCATAATAAGTAGCCGAAGAGGCAGCGACTTAGTTGGATCTTGGGGTTATAAAAAGAGTATCGTTTATGGTTTGATCTTTTCAGCCTTGGGCGCTGGCGCAATGATTTTAAGTGTAAATGGAAACACCTTTTCCGGAATGTTATTGGGTCTTTTTATTGTTGCCTTGGGCTTTTCATTACAGCAAACGTCAGCAAACCCTTTTATGATTGCCTTAGGAGACGAATCCACAGGAAGCAGTCGTATCAATTTAGGCGGCGGTATTAACAGCTTAGGGACAACGATTGGACCGCTTGTTATAGCGCTTGCTCTTTTCGGTTCTGCAGGTGCGTTGAGTGATGAGGACATTGCCAATTTAAGCTTGAACAAAGTTATAATCTTGTATAGTTGTGTTGGTTTGTTATTCTTGGGTATTGCAGTGATGTTTGGTTTTTCGAAACGAGTTCCTGCCGGCATACGCGATGAAAAAACAGAGAAAGCAGGCAGAGCAATGGGAACTTTATTGGTCATTACGGGGCTTATTTTAACCTGTCTAGTACCCGTTTTTTCTAGTTATTTATCTAAAGATCAAAAGAAAATTGAGGTGATTGAATCCGAGAACAAGGATGTGATGAAATCAGTTAAAGTTAAGTATGAGAAAACGGCAAACCCAATTGATGAGAAAAAAGAAAAAGAAAGAGTGTCAGCTTTCAAAAAACTATATCCTCAAGAAATGGCATCAGTATCTGTGAATGAAGATCGAATTAAATCATTGAAATTACCCCTTGAGCAAAGGAGAATGATTTGGTTAACAATCGGTTTGATTTTCGTTGTAGGGGGCATATTATATGCGAACACGAAAGGGAAGAAAGATAAAATAGGCTGGGGAGCGATGCAATACCCGCAATTAACTTTAGGGATGCTTGCAATATTTATATATGTAGGAGTAGAAGTAGCTGTTGGGAGCAATCTTGCGGAGTTATTGAAAAAACCAACCTTCAAAGGATTATCAACTTCCGAAGTAGCACCATATGTTGCTATGTTTTGGGGTAGTTTAATGATTGGACGATGGACAGGGGCTATCAACGCATTTGATTTATCTGCTAAGACAAAAAACATTTTGCGCTTCGTTGTACCATTGGTTGCATTTTTGATAGTTCTTGGCCTTTCAGCTGCATCTGGTTATGATGTAGAGCCATTGTATTGGTATGTTTTATGCGTTCTAGTTCAGATTGCAGCCTTTTATTACACCAATGATAAACCTGCAAAAACACTCATGACTTTTGGCATACTTGGCGGTGTCGCTACCTTATTTGCTGTCTTTGGTAGTGGAGATGTTGCAATTTATGGCGTTCTTTCAGCAGGATTATTTTTGTCGATTATGTGGCCATGTATCTTCTCACTTTCATTAGCAGGGTTAGGAAAGTATCAAGCGCAAGGTTCTGCGTTTTTGGTCATGATGATTTTGGGCGGTGGCTTTATTCCTTTGATTCAAGGAAAGTTTGCGGATTTAGTTGATATACAATGGTCTTATTTGGTTTCTGTAGCTTGCTTTGTATTCTTGGCTTGGTTTGCCTATCGTGTGAGAGGCATTTTGAAGAGGCAGAATGTATCTTTTGAGGAATAGGAATTGTAGATTTTTTTATATTAGTAGCTTATTAATCATAAATCAATTTAAATGAAAGATATACTTGTTGTTG
>DDBE01000225.1:4268-6778 GCA_002332715.1 Flavobacteriales bacterium UBA2040 | reverse complement strand
CTGAACATGAATCCCGTCGCGAATCCTTCTAAAGGCAAATTCAAGGTTCCTTTCAATTTTAATTTACTATCGTCTTTTACAAAGTTAATCGCCTGTCCTGCTGGATTAGAGGTGCCGTCAACATCATAAATCAAACTCTTTGGTGTGGGCGTTATTATCGTATTCAAATTTCCTGTGTTTGAAGTATTCAGCGACAAGGTGGATGAAGAACTTTGACCTGCTGTGCTAGGAGCTGTTACATTGAATGTTGGTGGAAAGCCAGTAAGAGGATATTCTGTTCCCGAACTTGTTTCTCTTGTTTTAATTTGGTTGATTCCGATTTGAACAGGCAATCCAAAACTATTCACAAAAGTAAGGTCTATGCTCGGATTCGTCAAAGAAAAACTTCCACTTGTGAAATTATTGAAAAGCTTAATATCCACGGTATCCATAGCGTTGAACAAGTTTTGCATTCCGAAATACCCATGAACTAAATCATATTCCATATTGGCTACGCTGAAACTAAAATCAATCGATTCTGCACCAATTATTGGGTTGCCAGTTCCCGTAATTTCAACGGCAATATTCACATTTATTTCGCTGTGTGCATTTGGTCCATTGGATAAATCAACAAAACCAGTATTCAAATTAATCGTTGTTGAACCGATTTGAGGAACCGTTCCTCCATAAACCAGGTTAATAACTCGTGAAACGGACGTCCCATTTTCTGTCAAATCCGGAAAAGAAAAAGTGTATTTAACGTCGTGCAATAAAGTCGTTGAAGTAGTAATGGTAATCAATCCATTTTTAAAATCTACATCGTACAACTCTGCTCCTAAAGGGTTTGTTAAGGAAATAATTTCCGAATAATTGAAGGTTTGGGTGCCTGAATATGAAGGCACAGTTAGCACTCCAAGTCCATTTGCGGATTGACTGAAATTAAAATTTTGATCGGGTAAACTCGCAACATCAGCTGCGTTTATTAGAACTTTCTCTGAAGTGTATACCAAAGCCAAAGCTCCTTGTTGGTCAATTACGATCAGATCGCCTGTGTCTTTTTCAAGCACATCGTAAACGGAGAATTCACCTTTGGCCAATGGAACCGCTAAATTCGGATTCCAAGCATCACTTGATATTTTTGATAAATCGACCTTTTTACAAGCGTAAATCACCGAAATGAGCAAGAGCGCAAGAATTGTGTATCGCATTCGAATTGTTTTCATATCAATAGTTTAACAGTCCTTTCAAGAAGAAACCAGTAATTATAAAAATAAGAAAAGAAATTCAGAAGCGAAAATCTATAATTCCTGCATTACGTCACGACAATTCTTCTTTCAAATATCTAGCGGTATGCGAAACTTTCTCGAATTTTTTGACAATCTGTTCTGGTGTTCCTTCAGCTATGATTTTTCCGCCGCCCTTTCCACCTTCTGGACCCACATCGATGATGTGATCTGCTACTTTAATAATGTCAAGGTTGTGTTCAATAACGAGAACCGTATTTCCTTCATCTGCCAATCGTTGTAGAACTTCCAAGAGCACTCGAATGTCCTCAAAATGCAAACCAGTGGATGGTTCATCAAGAATATACATGGTATTTCCAGTACTACGTTTCGATAATTCTGAAGACAATTTCACCCTTTGTGCTTCCCCTCCAGAAAGCGTTGTGGAAGATTGTCCGAGTTGAACGTAGCCCAAACCGACCGAATTCAATGTTTCTAAAGCACGACTAATTTTTGGGATTTTCACGAAGAACTTCGCACCTTCTTCAATCGTCATTGATAATACATCGGAAATGGATTTACCTCTGTAGCGTACTTCTAGTGTTTCATAGTTGTAGCGTTTTCCGTTGCAGGTTTCACACTCAACATAAACGTCGGGAAGAAAATTCATTTCGACAACTTTCAAACCTCCACCACGGCAAGTTTCGCAACGACCTCCTTTCACATTAAAAGAGAATCGGCCAGCTTGGTAACCACGAATTTGAGCTTCGGGCAAACTGGCGAACAAACTTCTTATTTCGTCAAAAACTTTCGTGTATGTAGCTGGGTTTGAGCGAGGTGTTCGTCCTATTGGGCTTTGATCAATCTCAATTATTTTGTCAATATTTTCTATCCCTTTTATTTTCTTGTAGGGCAATGGTTTCTTTACTCCGTTGTAAATTTCAGCAACCAAAATGGGATAAAGCGTTTGATTGACCAAAGATGATTTTCCGCTACCTGAGACACCTGTGACACATGTAAATGTTCCCAAAGGGATGTGTAAATCTACATTTTGAAGATTGTGGCCCGTTGCTCCAAGCAAGGACATTTTTTTTCCATTTCCTTTGCGTCTGATTTTTGGAACTTTGATTTTGACTTCGCCTTTCAAATATTTTGTCGTCATAGAATCGTTGGAAATCAACTCATCGTAAGTCGCAGCAGTTACGATTTGTCCACCGTGTTTTCCTGCTCCTGGACCAATATCAACTATGAAATCGGCTTTTTCCATGATTTCTTTGTCGTGTTCAACAACAATTACAGAATTTCCCG
>DDBE01000225.1:0-3910 GCA_002332715.1 Flavobacteriales bacterium UBA2040 | reverse complement strand
CTTGGTTCATCCAAGACGTACAGCACATTCATCAATTCGGAACCTATTTGATTGGCCAACCGAATGCGTTGTGCTTCCCCTCCTGAAAGGGTTTTTGAAGAACGATGCAAAGTCAAATAATTGAGTCCTACTTCGAGAATAAATTTTAATCGGGAATTGATTTCTTTTAAAATCTCTGTTCCAATCATCATCTGATCTTTGTTCAGTTTTTTTGGAACTTCTAAGAAAAATTCTGATAATTCGCTCAAATCCATGGCAACGAGTTCGCCAATATGCTTGTCGTTAATTTTAAAATGAAGCGACTCCTTTTTCAATCGAGATCCTTCGCATGTATCACACGTTACCTTGTTCATGAAACTACGCGCCCAACGTTGAATACCTGCAGAACTATCTTCAGCATGTCGTGACATAAAGTTTACGATTCCTTCGAAGGGAACAAATATTGTCTTTTTGGAACGCTCAATTCCGTCATTTCCATACAGAAGCACATTGATTACTTCTTCAGGAATTTCAGAAAGTGGGGTTGTAATCGAATACTCTTCGGCTCGCAGAACGTTTTCGATTTTATCGAAAATCCACGTACGTTTGTATTCTCCAAGAGGTTCTATCCCGCCTTTTTTAATAGATTTTGACGGATCGGGAATAATTTTTTCTAAATCAGCTTCGGCCACCTCACCTAATCCACTGCAAGTGGGACATGCTCCGTAAGGTGAATTAAAAGAGAACAAACTAGGTTCAGGTTCAGGATAGGAAATTCCTGTGCTTGGGCACATCAAAGTACGGCTAAAATGACGAACATCATTGGTATCTAAATCCAACACTATCATCGCTTTTCCACCATGTTTCATGGTGGTTAAAACAGAATCGTAAATGCGTTTTCTGTCTTTTTTGTCGATTGGCATTCTATCCACCACCATTTCAATGTCATGAACTTTGTATCTGTCCAAACGCATCCCTTTTTCTAGCGGAATCATTTCACCGTCCACACGAACTTTGGTGAAACCCATTTTAATCAACTGGTCGAATAATTCTCTGTAATGTCCTTTTCTCCCTTTAATCTTTGGAGCCAAAAAAGCTGCTTTTTTTCCATGATATTGCTCGATAATTAAATCGACAATCTGATCGTCGGAATATTTGACCATCTTTTCGCCTGTATTGTAAGAATGTGCTTCGCCAACTCGAGCGTAAAGCAAACGCAGGAAATCATATATTTCTGTAATTGTTCCAACGGTAGATCGCGGACTTCGGGAAATGGTTTTTTGTTCAATGGCAATTACCGGACTTAATCCTTCAATCTTATCGACATCAGGTCGTTCCAATCCACCCAAAAACTGACGTGCATAGGAAGAAAACGTTTCGATATATCGACGTTGTCCTTCAGCAAAAATAGTGTCGAAAGCCAAAGATGATTTTCCGCTACCGCTCAATCCTGTGAACACGACAAGCTTGTTTCTTGGAATTTCTAGATCAACATTTTTTAAATTATGTTCTTTGGCTCCGTAAACTCGAAGCGTCGGTTTTTTGTCAATCATTTTAGTCCTTGTAGTTGCTGAAATGTTCGTCCTTTGCCGGCAGCAAAATTGTGTATCCGCCTGAACGATTTGGTAAACGATTACCGATAATCCATGGATTCAATTTTCTAACGATTTTATAATTGTATCCTTTTTCCTTTGACCAATGTGCGACATCTAGAATTCCCTCTTCAACACGCTCTGACTTCGTTTCATACGGTTCGTATTGTTCAATTTTTTTGAGGTCATAACCATATTTCATTGGGTCCTCGAATATCAATTTCATGGCTAATATTCTGAAAACATATCGACCTGTTTCAGTGTTCATGTAGGTGTCAAAATAACTATCTGCCTCTTGCCATTTTTTATCCTTTTTCAATCCTGCCTCTCCTCGATTGAAGGAGGCCGCAGCATCCACCCAACTTCCCATAGAGTCTTTCGCATTAATTATATACTTCGCAGCTGCCGGGGTACTTTTTGCTAAGTCGTTTCTTTCATCGATGTACTCGCTAATTGTCATTTCATATTCGCGAGCAGTAGCGGCCATAAATTGCCAAAAACCTTGCGCTCCAGAAGGACTTGTCACATTTTCTAAACCAGATTCGATAATGGCTAAATACTTAAAATCATCGGGTAAATTGTTCTCTTTCATCAATCGTTCTAGCTCGGGTAAAAAGCGAGTAGATCTTTTCAAACAAGGAATGATCAAATTATGATAGTAAACAATAGCATGCAATTCTTTGTCCAATCGTTCTTTCAAATCCCAATCCGTAAAATCAATTAGTTCACCGGCAAAAACAATAGAATCAGGCAATTGTGGCATTTGAAAATGCTCCACCTTTGATTCAGGGGTCGATTTTGACTCTTCTTGTTTTTGCCCTTCCACCTCGCATGACAGAAAAAAAACAGAAATAAAAATTAATATTTTAGAAAGAAATAATCTCATGATAATATTTTGTCTGGTAAAGTTAGTATTTCATAGGGAATCCCTCTACTGTTTATAATTGATTGTATTGCGATACAAATAGCCAAAAAGAGCAGCGAAATAGATAAGATCAATACCAATTACTAGGAATTGATTATCTACGGCAAAATTAACGACTAAAGAGTTTGCAAGAATACCAATGGAAAAACTGACACCCAGTGAGAGAAGAATATAAAAAATGGTGATTTAAAAAGGTGTAATTAAGTCCTCCCATTTAACGCCTAATTGATCCTTAGAAGAGATAATTGCGTCTTTCACCAGCCAATCAATGTTCAACTGAGTATCACACCAAAGTACAGAATTTTCCGAAGACGGGTGATAATAATTTGTGCATTTGTACTGAAAAATTGTGTTGTCCTCGAGAGTTGAAAATCCGTGTGCGAATCCTTCTGGTACCCAAAACTGTTTTTTGTTTTCTGCAGATAGCAGAATTACATGAAATTGACCGTAAGTTGGAGATTCTTTTCGAATGTCTAACGCGACGTCTAAGACACTTCCTTGTGTCACGCGAACCAATTTTCCTTGGGCATGAGGGGGATTTTGAAAATGCAAACCTCGCACGACACCAGTATTTGATAAACTTTGATTGTCTTGGCAAAAATTTACTTTTTCACCTAATGCCTTTTCAAATTCAGATTGATTGAAGCTTTCGAAAAAATATCCACGGTCATCTCCGAAAACGGTGGGTTCTATTATTTTCAACCCTTTGATGTCACAATTTATGAAATCCATTTTTCAAAGATACGACTTAAAAATGTTTTTGCTTTATGGTGTTTTCAAAAGAATAGATCTTGTCATAATAAGGTCTACCCATATGATTTTCTATTGCCCACCTCACCGTTTAAAATAACACCTAAGTTGTCAATTTTCAGAACATCAATCTATTCTTCTTCATGTTTTGAAGGCTATGTTTTGAAAAATGAGATTTAAAAACATAGATGGGTGCATCCGCTTTCAACAATAATCGAACACCATCCGAAACAACACCTACAGGTAATTTATCGATCAGAATCACATCATAAACTTCTTACAATTCGGCCAATGTTTTGCTCAATATCAACTCGGATAGGATGGCTGTAGTTAGTTCACCTAATTTAAAACGATTTAAAATACGTGGGGTTTTATCATCTATTTTCTCGAAATACAGATTTACGGCAAACAGGAGTAAATATTCTTTAATCGACCTGTTAATTTGGAGCAATCTTGTTAATTAAACACTAAGATTAGCCGAACTAGCCAATTCGGCATAAATCTTGGATATCTTTACCCTGTTGGATATCTTTACTCTAATTATAAGACATGAAAAAAATCTTCTTTTTACTACTTTTTGTTTCGCCAATTGCACTGCTTGGGCAAACTTCTGTTCAAACTGCCGTTGCCTCTTTTGTCGACTATTGGGCATTTAAAAATGCAG
>DDBE01000182.1 GCA_002332715.1 Flavobacteriales bacterium UBA2040 | reverse complement strand
TACGTAAGGTAAACCATTGAATTATTTGGAGAAAAAGAAGCGTTGAAATCACTTACCATCGCTAAATTTACTTCGTCAACTCCAGCCGTGCTTCCTATTGGATGTACAGATGTATAAATTACATCTCCAGTATTTTGACCATTGTTATTTGCTTTATTGGTAGCAATATAAAAACGAATTGTTCCCGCATCTGCCGCAGGAGCTGTCCATGTCCACAGCCATGGATTTGTACCTGAAGAACTTGCAGTCGTGTTTCCAACATAGAATCTTCCACCTCCTGAAGAAGCTGCTGTTCCACCAGATGCATTTGCATTCAGTGTTCCAACAACATTATTAGATGCATCCAAAACAGTTGCTTGGAATCCTTTCTTTGCAGGTGAACTGGCCATACTTAACGCCACGTTGTACGTTTGTCCTGCTGTATAATTAGACACAGGTGTCGTTCCACTGGCAAAAACAAAAAGATTCTCAGGAGTTCCGTCTTGCACTGTGCCTGAATGACACGCTGTACAGTTCCCTTCTCCAGGAGCACCTGTATTTCCCGGTTGAGCCCCACTTGAAAAAATGTGGTTTGTTGTATTTTTTTGAAGTACAGAATCTCCTGCTTTTTCCCATGACAGAGTCAAAGAAATAGCAACTAAACCTGTAAATAATAAGTAATGTTTTTTCATATGTTAAGAATTTTAGTTCGATTTTATTTGTTACTAAAATTAAAGTATTTATGTCAATTGTCCAACTTACCTTGATTTATCCAACACGAGAAATGGTTTGCAAGACTATCTGCAAGTTTTGGCGCTCCTTGCGGCATATTCGAAACACCGCCTTCATGACGAATTGCTTTTAAAATATCACTAGCTCTGTCACTCACTTGTATATGTGTTTGCAAATTTAGCCCTCCTGCACCCGATGCGTCATGACATCCAGAGGTTGAGCAGTTCAAATCAATTATTGTTTTTATCTGTGTTTGGTAAAATACTGTATCAGGACAGTTTGCCGAAAGGAAAGGTTCTAAAACCTTATCTTTTTTACAAGAAGTCTGAATGGCCACAAAGCCAAATATTAAAAAGGTAAATGCAATAATTTTTAGCTTCATTTTCTTCTTATTTTAAAGTTACGGGAAATACTAAATCCTAATCGAAATTGGCCTTTTAACCAATCGGATTGTGTTAATGCTATATACTGAACGTCACCAAAGCCGCGAGCGTTGGTTAAGTTGATATGAAAATTATGTCCGTTGGTAACAAACTCAAAGCCAAGGGCCAAACTATTTTTTGCATCTGGTCGAAATCCGCTTGATTCTATATTGTGAAAATACTCTGCAATAACACCAATGCTTTTGTTGATCTTGAGATTCGCGGCTACACCAACTGAGAAAATTCCGTTTACATCATTGGTCGCAACATAATTTCGATGAGTGTAAGTTGGCATTATCGCCAAACTCAGGCGATGACCAAATTTCCGTGTGACAACCACTTGAGTCGAATACGCCAATCGTCTTGTCAAATCTGGTTCAAAATTTGCCACACTTTGAGGATCATCCACAGATTTCATGTATGTGGCGAACATATTACCAATTACCGCTACTGAAACAGGCATCTTTTTTTCCGCATTTTGGGTTAAGAAACGCCCTTTAATGAAACCATCCAACAAGGAAGTATAGGGTAGTCCAATACCCTTGCTCCTGCCAATTCCCGCCATCCACTTTTCGGCAAAACCATATTCCATCGCCATTCGAATATCCGCTGCTTGGTCAAACCCGAATGCTTGCTGCACTCCTCCATTTGATCCAGCAAAATCTCCGAAACGGTGCTCAATTCTGTATTCCCATTGACGCTTTTGGAGTACTTCTGTAGAATGTGAATTTATTATTCGAGTCGAATTGAATGTTTCAGTGACATCTTGACCGAAACAAAATGAAGCTAAACCAACTCCAAAAACAAGTAAAATTCTTTTCATAATCATTTATTTCTCGCAAGTTGTCGGATATAGACCATTAAATCATTTATCTGCTCGTCGTTCATTTTTTCCTTGGTATACCGCGGCATATATTGATTTCTCCCGGCCATGGTATACGTACCATAACGAATAATCTGGTAGGCTGATTTATCTGAATATCCTTCCATGTGATTCACAAACATTTGAGCGGATAACTTATCCGAATCCAGTTTCAAAAAGGTGACTCGTCCGTCTTTATGACACGACAAACATGCATTGTTGTAAATAAATTTGCCTGTTTCAGCATTTCCACCTTCACCGTATTTTCTTTTTTCCCTTGGCATGGCTTCATCAAAATGAGCAGAATAGCCTTGCACATATGATTTTTCCAGCTCAATCAGAAGATTAGCTTTTTCTTCAGCATCGAGTTGACCTACTACTCTCGCGTTCTTGATTTGGTTGTTGGTCAGATTAACGTCCATAATTGACAATTCCATTGCTTTAAAATAATGCATAATTGCCTCCACTTCCCAATCTTTTAAAGTTCGTCCGGCTGAGCAATATTTCGCACAAATTTGAATGGATTCAGGTAAAGACTTTTTTGCCTTAGTAATCAGGTCGCCATACTTTTTAATGTAATCGCCGTTGTAGAAAGATGTTCGGTTATAAATCCCCCAAAAGGTTGAACCTGGAAGAAACGCAAGATTGTTTTTTTGAGCATATGCTAATCGACTTGCCGGATCTTGGTCATTTGCCTTTTCGAACTCTCGACCTAAATTATGGCAATCGGTACACACAAAGTATGGACTAATTATTCTCGATTTAAGGAGTTTTCTTTTTACTTGTCCATTTCGAATGAGTTCTAAACCATATTTGGCTTTTAGCGGATCTGTCTTTTCAATGGCGTGATTTAACTTTTCGCCTCCCAAAGACAGTCGAACTTCTTCTAAACTGGTCAATGGTATTTCAATTTTCTTGAATTCTCCTTCATTATCGAAAGATTGAACCGACAAAAGTCCAATTAAGCTCAAAAGAAAAAACACCCCAAATAATTTCATATTAAATTTTGATTTCTCTATAAAGATAAAAAAGGAAATTAAAGAAAGGAAACGCTTGTTATCATTCGCTTAGCATTAAATTGTTGAAAAAATGATTAGTTTAGCAGTGACATTGAATTTCAGATGAAAAAAAAGGAACTGCGTTCGGCGTTTAAAGAAAAAAGAAAAGAACTATCCCCAGGGAAATTAAGTTCACTTTCAGAAGAAATTCTTGAACGCACATTAGCCACTTTCCAACTTGAAAAAAAGGTGGTGAGCATTTTCTTGCCTATTGAGCGACAACGAGAAATCAATACGTACTCGTTGTGGGAGAAAATTCGAAGTTTTGAAGGACATGTTGCCGTGCCAAAGGTAAACGCACCCAAAGGAGATCTGAAGCATTATTTATTGACAACCCATGCTCAGCTTGCTATTAGCGAATTCGGCATTCCTGAACCGCAAAACGGAAAAATAATTGCAGCGCATAAAATTGAAGTGGTCATAGTGCCTTTGCTTTGTTTTGACGAGGCTGGTCACAGAGTAGGATATGGAGGTGGTTTTTATGATCGCTTTCTTAAAAAATGTAATCCGCAATGTAAATTTATCGGATTGTCTCTTTTTCCTCCAGTGAAAAAAATAGACGACGTAACCAAGGAAGATATTAAGCTTCACGCATGTGTTACACCTACCCAAGTATATCGTTTTTAGATTGTTGGCATAACTATTGAATTA
>DDBE01000189.1:2861-9252 GCA_002332715.1 Flavobacteriales bacterium UBA2040 | reverse complement strand
GAATTTCCGCGAACAACTACAAACATAAGGGCTTTATCTGTATTTTTCTTCCTAATCGCGCTAACCATCAACTTGATTTACACTTTTGCAGGGTTTTCTGCTCAATCATACATTATCGTCAATGGTTTTTGTTTTGTTACCTTCTTTTCCATTTTAAATTTAATTTATAGAAGCAAACAATAATGCTGAAATTTCGAATTTTATCTGATTAAATTAAAAGTTCTCGAAAAGACATTGATATCGATTAAGTAAGGGATGAAATTCTAAAAAAATTGAGTCTTTATGTTTAGGAAGTTGATTTTGGATTGTCAAATATGAAAAACAGTACTTTAAACAGATTGAATACATATAGTATATATTGTATAGTCATGTCGAAAATAGCAATGTATTAAGATACATGAGTTTTTGAATTTGAACGTCTTCAAATCAAGAATAATCTTATTCGATTTAAATTTCAAAAAATCGAATTAAGAAATTACTTATATTTTCAATCTTAAATAACAACTTTTATGAATCAAACTTATTTCAAAATTTGTTTTTTATTTAATATTTTCGATTTAAGCCATCCTTATTCAAAGTAAAATCTCTCGATATTTATTAAAAATAATAATATTTCAAAAGAATGAAACTATAAAAATAGTGATTGTATGCACAAAGTAAAATTATCTCAAAAGTTAAGGTATCGATTTGATAACACCATGAGCCGAGGGCCAGGTGCATTAATCTTGTGGTTAGCCATTCTAACTGGTATCATGATCATAATCACGACGATGATTTTACTCATTTTCAGGGTTTTTCCAGAAGGAGAAAATTCCTCCATTGAAATTGGTGAAACCCTTTGGCAAACGTTAATGCGCGCCATGGATGCAGGAACAGTCGCAGGTGATAATGGATGGGGATTTCGTTTAATCATGTTCCTTGTAACGCTTGGAGGTATTTTTATACTATCCACTTTAATTGGTATTCTGAGTTCCGGAATTGATGAACGATTACAAGAACTTAGAAAGGGTAGAAGTTTCGTTGTTGAGAAAAATCATCAGTTGGTCTTAGGTTGGAATTCGCAGATTTTTACAATTATTGATGAATTGGCAGCAGCCAATGAAAATCAGAAAAAGCCGAGAATTTTAGTAATGGCAGAAGAAGATAAAACCATGATGGAAGATGCAATTCGTGAAAAATGTGAAAACTTGAGAAATACAAAAGTGATTTGCAGGAGTGGTGACCCTACTGATATCAAAGATCTGAATATTGTCAATTTGAATGAAACTAAAAGTATTGTGGTACTTTCAAGAGAAAATTCACCATATGCTGATGCGCAAACTATAAAGGTGCTTTTAGCTGTTATAAACCATCCTGAACGAAGTGATAGGCCGTTTCATGTGGTCGCACAAATGAGGCAACAAAAGAATATTCTTGCCGGAAAAATTGTAGGAAAAAATGAAGTCGAATTAATGTTGACCGATGACTTGGTATCCCGGATTATGGTTCAAACTTGTCGTCAATCGGGTTTGAGTGTAGTTTACTCTGAAATTACCGGTTTTGACGGAGATGAGATCTATGTTATTGAAGAAACTGGATTGACTGGCAAAACATTTGGTGAAATTATTTTCAAATACAATGATAGTGCGGTCATTGGTCTGCAATTCCCAAATGGAAGTGTTAAGCTAAATCCGTCTATGGAAACTGTTTTAGAGAAAGGTAGTAAACTGGTTGCTATAACCGAAGATGATGATACACTTATTATCAATGCGCCTGCTTCAAAAATTAATGAGGGTGCTATTGTATTTGTTGAAGAAAAAAGACCTTCTATTGAACGCACGTTGATTTTAAGTTGGAACAACAAAGGGCCAGCTATTCTTCGTGAAATGAGTTCATATGTGCCAGCTGGTTCTGAATTATTAATCGTTTCAGCCCATGAGAATATAGATGAAGAATATAACAAAATGACAATTTCAAGTAATTTGAAAATAAATTTTAGAATCGCTGATGTAACAGATAGAGAAATTTTAGAAAGTCTAAATGTACATGAATTCACACAGATTATTGTACTGAGTAACACACGCACTTTGAATGTGCAGGAAGCTGATTCTCAAACGCTAATAACACTTCTTCATTTACGTGATCTGTTAGATATTAAAAGTGCACAGGTAAGAATTGTAAGTGAAATTATGGATTTGAGAAATCGCGAATTAGCCAGTGTTACGAAAGCAGATGATTTTGTAGTAAGTGATAAATTGATCTCTCAGCTGGTTTCACAAGTTAGCGAATCCAAAAATTTGGTCAATGTATTTAACGATATGTTTGATGCGGATGGATCAGAGATTTATTTAAAACCGATCAGTAACTACGTGAAAACGGGTGTTGAAATGGATTTCTTTACGGTGCTAGAAAGTGCAAAAAGACAAGGGCAAATTGCCATTGGATACCGTATAATGTCAAAACAATTTGAAAAGGATTCGAGTTATGGTGTTTTTGTGAATCCCATAAAAACAAATAAAATAAGCTTTAATTCTGGTGACAAAATCATTGTAATTGCAGAGGATTAATCAAATACATATTTATGAAAATCAAACATGTAAAAATGGAAAATCACTGAAATAGTAAAACTTTCTGCTCTAATCACATTTGGTTTCTTTTGTAAACAAAACCATAAAAACATACTATATTATTTTGGTTTTTTTAATACGAACCTTCATATCAATATTTTTTATCGAAACGAATTTTGAATTTTAGATACTTAAATGAGAATTTTTATTTTTTAGTATGGGCTGGCAATGGGCTATTTAGTAGTTTGATATTCGTTACTTTTACTTTATTAAATAATCTAAAAATAAAACGATGAGAAATTTATTAAAAATTACATTTTACACTTTTATTCTGTCATTCATCTTTGCATCTTGTGGGTCAAGTGACGCTGAATCTACAACAGAAGATTCTGATACAAACTATGAATATGAATCTATTTCCAATGGGACAAATTCTGAGGAGACAGGTGAAGAATCAGAAGGGACAGGTGAAGAATCAGAGGAAACAGATGGTACCGAAGAAGAAGCTTCATCAGAGTGTGATGATTTTATAGCGGATTACGAAAATTTTGTAGACAATTATGTTGCCATCGTGAAAAAAATGAAATCGAATCCTAGCGACTTAACTATAATGTCTGAATACACAAGTATGGCATCGAACCTTGCTACTATGCAATCCGATGCATCGGATTGTACAGATTCTAAATACGCTTCATTGTTATTAAAATTAAACGAAAAACTAGCAAGTGCAGCAGCTGGAATGTAATTAATACTAACCATACAACGGTAAGTTATTACCTACGAGAATCCTTATTTTATAATAAGGATTTTTTTTTGTTCTGTCGCATCTACCAAATTTGACTGATTTAAACTGATAAAATTCAAATGTCATAAAATAAATTCAATTGAAAATCAGCATTTTAGTTATTTATCTGATTCCATTTTTTTATAAAGAAAAGCAAAAAAATAGACAGATGCGACGGAACTAATTTGGTGCACATTAACAAAATTGGCCAAACCGAAAAGCAAGTGCGTTTTTAATCCCTTACTTTATAGTTAAGCAAACAAAAAACACAATGACACTAACAAGAGAACCACCAATTTTTGATTTTTTTTAATGTCGTTTCTGACAAATAATTCAAAACCAGTAAAAGTGGACCAACGACTAATTTAATGAAGGGGCTGAACTGAAAAGCCTTTAGAGTAGGACAATTTAATTTTAGAAAAATGGAAAATTCAACAAATCAAGTGTCAGTAAAAACAGGCGAATGGATTTTAACCTTTTTGATTAGCGCAATACCAGTTGTAGGCATTTATAATGCTATTTGTTTGGGCTTTTGGGAGTGGTACAAATGAAAGCAAAGCAAATTGGGCAAAAGCAGGCCTAATATGGTGTGCAATTATAATAGGTATTTACGCGCTTATTCTGCTCATTTTTGGTGCTGCACTTTTATCAGCTATGGGTTAAATCCAGCCCATAACACTTTGTAAAGGGCATTAAAAACGCCCTTTACATTAACCGTTTTATTCACATAATAAGCTCGGATCTTAGGATTCGAGCTTTTTTGTTTAATTTAATTCTTTCGTCTTGTTCCTCATAAGATTTTTTATTTTTGCAATTGAATAAAAACGAACAATAAAATCGATTTTATGAAGGTAAATACGAAATACAACACTAAAGAATCTTTATTAGAATTATACAACAAACCTTTGCTCGAATTGGTATTCGAAGCAGCAACTGTGCACCGTGAATTTCACAATCCGCGTGAATTACAAATGTCAAGTTTGTTGAGTATCAAAACAGGTGGTTGTCCTGAAGATTGTGGGTATTGTCCGCAAGCAGCTCGATATCATACGGATGTGGAAGCGCATAAATTAATGAGTGTCGAATCGGTTTTGGAACAAGCAAAAAATGCCAAAGCCAATGGTTCATCTCGTTTGTGTATGGGTGCAGCTTGGCGTGAAGTGCGCGATAACAAGGATTTCGATTCGGTTGTAGAAATGGTGCAAGGTGTTAATGATTTGGACATGGAGGTGTGTTGTACACTCGGTATGTTGAACGAAGATCAAGCGAAACGATTGAAAAACGCCGGACTTTTCGCCTACAATCACAATCTAGATTCATCCAAAGAGTTTTACAAAGATGTGATTTCGACTCGTGAATATGAGAACAGATTGGATACAATTGAAAACGCGCGAAAAGCTGGTATTTCTGTTTGTTCAGGTGGAATCATCGGAATGGGTGAAGCAATCGAAGATCGCGTGGGTCTTTTGATTAGCTATATGGAAATGGAAAATCCACCAGAGTCTATTCCGATTAATGCATTAGTGGCCGTTGAAGGAACGCCGTTGGAAGATCAAAAACCGATTGAACAATGGGAAATGATTCGTATGGTAGCGACGACGCGTGTTGCTTTTCCTGAGTCAGTGGTTCGATTGTCAGCTGGAAGAACGAAAATGTCTATGGAAGCACAAGCTTTGTGTTTTATGGGCGGAGCAAGTTCTATCTTTGCTGGAGATAAATTATTGACGACGCCGAATCCGGATTTCAATGCCGACAAAGAAATGTTTGACATTCTTGGATTGATTCCAAAAGAATCTTTTCAAGACGGAGAAAAACCGGTAACGCATCCAGACGAAAAAATAATTGCTAGAAAAAAAAAGGAAGCTCAACGAGCGGAAGAATTAGCAATGGCAAAAGCGAAACCAAAGAATGGTGATTTCGAACCACGAAAAGTGAGTGTTACCAATTAAGAGATATGTTAGCTAAATGGCAAGATAAATTAAAGAAACGAGAAGAAGAGGGGACCATGCGTTCCCTTTTTCGTTTGGAGAATAAATTGGATTTTTATTCCAATGATTATCTTGGAATGTCTTCGCTTGATATTCGTTCAGAGGCAAAAGGAGGAAGCACAGGTTCACGTTTAATTTCGGGAAATTCGAAAGAAGCTGCAGAGTGCGAATCTTTTCTGGCCGATTGGTTCAAGACAGAGTCTGCTCTTGTTTTCAATTCGGGTTACGACGCCAACCTTGGCTTTTTTAGTTCCATTCCTCAAAAAGGAGATTGGGTCTTGTACGATGAAAAAATTCATGCGAGCGTTAGAGATGGTATTCGGTTGAGTTTTGCTAATTCATTTTCTTTTATACATAATGATGTCACGGATTTACAGAAGAAAATCCAAAAAGCAGAGGGAGCGGTTTTCGTTGTGGTGGAATCATTGTATTCCATGGATGGTGATTTTGCGCCCTTAGGAGAAATTGCAGCAATTTGCAAATTAACGAACGCTAAATTAGTCGTGGACGAAGCACACGCTTGTGGAGTTTTCGGCGAACATGGACGCGGAATAGTCGATTGTTTGCCTGATTCAAATTCCGTTTTTGCACGAATTGTCACCTTCGGAAAAGCATATGGATATCAGGGAGCGGCTGTTTTGTGTTCGGCTGAATTGAAACAATTTCTTATCAATTTCGCACGTTCTTTTATTTATACGACTGCCTTGCCAAGAGAAAGTTATCGCCAAATTCAAGAAAGAGTTAGACACGATATTATACCTCAACGACAACGGCAGTTGCAATGGAACATAAGTGAATTTAGATCTCAGTTTCCGGAGAATACTTTTGTTTCAGAAGTCAATTCGCCTATACAAGTTATGCGAATAGGGAACATTGAAGAAACGAAAGGTAAGGAACAAGAATTCTTGGACAAAGGTTGGGCCGTGAAAGCGATTTTATCTCCAACTGTTGCAAAGGGGGAGGAGGGAATTCGATTTTGTATTCATTTTTAGAGGTTCCTTCGGACCATTCCATTACCGTCAATTATGGATGGCTATTAAAATTTTCGATTTAGAATTAGAAAAATTCGTTAC
>DDBE01000189.1:0-2568 GCA_002332715.1 Flavobacteriales bacterium UBA2040 | reverse complement strand
GAATCTCGAATGGATGAATGGAAAAAATTCCAAGAAGCAGATAGAGAAAGACGGAGCGAATTGTATTACAATTAACGCAACAAATTAATATGACCAGATGCTGTTAATTTTTCATCTGTATTCAAATCATGCGCATATTTTACAACATAACTATATAAGCCTTGCGGACAGATTTTTCCACCGTACGTTCCGTCCCAATGCGCATCAATATCATCCGTAACATAAACCAATTCTCCCCATCGGTCGTAGATTTCCATATGGAAGAATTTGATATACGATCCAGTCGTTCTAAAATATCGATTGTGCTCATCATTATTGGGTGTGAAAGCATTCGGGATGAAAAGCGTAACAAAACAATCTTCGGCTAATTCTACATTAATATCGTCGGTATATACACAACCATTTATATCGTTTACAGTTAAAGTGTATACACCGTCGGTGTTAATGGTTATGCTTGGAAAATTCGATCCGTTGCTCCATTGGTAGAAACTAAAAATGTCATTTGCAACCAAAGCAATCGGTTCTTGTGGGCAAACAACCGTATCCGGACCGAGTGATAAAGGGAAAGCAGGATAGAAATCGACAAAGACACTTGCCGTGTTCATACAACCATTAGCATCGGTTCCTGTAACAGCGTATAGCGCCGCAACTGTTGGTATGAAAGTTAATCCATCCGTTACTGTATTATCCCAAATGTAAGATTGAGCGCCACCACCATTTAATGTTAATGGATCTCCTTCACAAACACCAAGTGAACTAGTATTTGCAGTAACGTTCGGTAAATTATTTATAATGACTTGAATACTTGTCGTATCAATACAACCAAAACCATTTGTCCCTGTTACGAAATACGTGTTCGTTATAGTTGGATTGAAAGCCACATTGTCTGTTACTCCATTGTTCCAAACGTAGGTATTGGCGCCATTGCCAGATAAAGTAACAGGATCTCCAATGCAAAGTACTGCGGTAGATGCTGTAATGGTGACTACTGGATTTGGGTTGACCGTTATACTAATCGTCGTCGTATCGGCACAACCATTTACATCCGTTCCTATCAATTCATGCGTTATTGTTGTCAAAGGAATTGCCCAATCACCATCCATTACTCCATTGTCCCAAACATACGTATTTGCTCCAGAACCTGTCAATTGTGTTGAATCGCCTTCGCATAAAACAGTACTCGTGGCATTTGCAACGACCGTTGGTAAAGCATTTACGACAACTGTAATTGTATCCGTGTTTTCACAATTATTAGCGTCAGTTCCCGTTGCAGTATATAAAACCGTTGTTGTTGGGAAAAAATAGACATTGTCGACAACTCCATTATCCCAAAGATAAGTTACAGCTCCACTTCCAAATAAGGCTGTCGAATCATTCAAACAAATTAGATTATCTGTCACATTCGCTTGAACATTTGGCAATTGATTGACCGTAATTAATATACTTGCTGTATCTGTGCAAGATCCTATTGATCCCGAAACGATATAGGTCGTTGTAACGGCTGGCGAAATGTAGGCGTTATCTATTGCTCCATTGTTCCAAACGTAGGTTGTAGCCCCCGTTCCATTCAATAAAACCGAATCACCAAAACACATTATATTGCTGTTTGCGGTTGCGCCAACCACTGGGTTGTTTGTCACATTTATTGTCACAGTATTTGAATCTACACAACCATTAATGTCTGTTCCAGTTACCTGATAAGTCGTATTCACAATTGGTGAAACATAGTTGCCATTCGTAACGCCGTTGTCCCATACGTATGTCAATGCACCACCACCTGTTAATTGAGTAGAATCACCGACACATATTGGGTTTTGACTTGCATTTGCCGTAATGGTTGGTAATTGATTCACTAAGATTGTTACAGAATAAGGTGATGCACCACCGCAACAGTTCATGAAATTACTTTGATTTAAAACCGTGTAAGTGGTCGTTACAGTTGGGACCACGTAAAAAGTATGACCATCTGAAATGTTGGTCAAAGTGTACGTTGTAGTACCGTCAGAATATTGAACATTCGTAGGGCCCGGAATATTCATGTTCACAGTTATCATAGAAGAATCGCCAACGCAAATCGTATCGTTTTGTGAAAATGTGATGTCGGTTGCATTGTACCCTAAAGTCAAATATCGGGTCGAATTATTGGGAACTTGTAAATTGGAAATTCCAGTCACAGTTACGATTCCATTCGCATAGGAAATAGTGATAGGACCACTAGCATTTGTTACCGTAGTTGCATTCGTGAAATTTCCATCGTTGTCAACTAGGAGCGCCAAATTTCCCGTTACTACAGGTCCAACTGTCGAACCGACCAATTGACAAGTATCAATTTTTACATCCCAATTAAAGGTTTGACCGAAATTGGTATTCGTCACTTTCCATTCTTTCGCAATTCGACTACTTACAGTGCCCGGAGATTCAGCATTAGAAGCTAAAGTTCCGCATGCCGCATCAGTGGTTTGTCCCATAGTGATATATGAAACGTTCGTATTGATAGCCGCTGCATTCGAAACATTATTTGCAGACAAAGCACCAACATACAATCGATAATTATCATCAAAAGCATGC
>DDBE01000132.1:2830-3162 GCA_002332715.1 Flavobacteriales bacterium UBA2040 | reverse complement strand
TAAAATCCTGCTATCTTTTTTACCAAATCAAGAATTGAATAAGTTTCTGGTCCAGAGAGATGGAAGATACCAAAGTGTTTCTTTTCGACTATTGCTGCACAACCCTTTGCCAAATCCTCGGCCCAAGTAGGTGCACGAAACTGATCGTTTACTATTTTCAATGGATCACCTTTGGCCAAAGCTTCACGTGCCCACAAAACTATATTCGACCGTGAAAGATTATTTCCAGTTCCATATACGATAATCGTTCGCACAATTGACCAATGCGTATAGTTTGAAAGTTGTAATAATCGCTCTGCATCCACTTTAGATTGGGCATAAACACTTAAAGG
>DDBE01000132.1:0-2558 GCA_002332715.1 Flavobacteriales bacterium UBA2040 | reverse complement strand
AGATTGGGCATAAACACTTAAAGGATTGACCATGTCTTCCTCTCGGTAGTTCCCTTTTTCACCATCGAAAACAAAATCAGTTGACAATAATTGAAAGTGAGCATTTGTCTTTTTCGCTGCTTCAAACAAAAAAGCAGTTCCCATCACATTGACTTTGTGACAATTGATTTTATCTTCCTCGCAATGATCAACATTCGTCATGGCCGCAGTATGAATGATGGCATCTGGGTTTTGATTTATTATGACTGATTCCACATCTGTTTTTGATGTGATATCCATGGTAAGATAATTTTCACTTGGGCAATCCTGGTTTCGATTTTCACCAGAAGAAGTTGCCACGAACGGAACATTGTTGTGAAGTAAAAGTTTGACTAATTTCTGACCCAATAATCCATTGGATCCTGTTATTAAAATTTTCATATCAATGCGTCATTTAAGGGATAATCCTATATTCACATATAACATAAGGAACCTCCTGTAATTACTATTGCTAGAAATATTAGGAAGCACGAAAGTCGGCGTATTAAAGCTATACCAACTCATAATTCCCAAATTGACGATTTCCGCTTTCGTTGAAATTTAAAATAATGTTTGTGTTCGATGATCCAAGCCATAATAAAATAAAGGACTAATGGTGAACCCAAACCGATGACCGTAGTATAAATAAAAGAGCGACGTACTTTGTATTGTTCGATGCCCAATTTCTCTGCCCACCATTGGCAAACACCAAATGATCTCAATTCAAAAAAAAGTGATATTTTTTGCAGCCAACTCATCTCCCGAGGATTTTAATTCCGACGCCGCAAGTTAGACATTTTTTGCGAGAACAACGGATAGAATATAGCTCCAAAAGAGTCTGAGAATCATATGCCGTTCGGATAGAGAATCCTGCCTTTTTTAAAAACTTCGTGAGATGATTTGTTTCACTTGGTAGCAATTGCAATAATTCGATAGCTCGATTTTGCCATTGACTCTCGCCTCTTTTCTCTCCTAACCACCAAAGAAAAGGAACGAAAGAGTTTATAATTATTAAGTTTTGAAAGCTTTTAGCATATTCGACATCTTCAACTTTAAGGAAGGATTGCCGAATATAGGCCAACAAATCTTCAGCCGATAAATCAAGAAAACCAAAGTCGAAATCGAAGTATTGTACGAAAAGAGCAAATTGCTTCACTCTTATTTCGGGTGCCCCTTTTGGATGCAATCCTTTTCTTTTCCATTGAAAGGATTCCATGGATTTTACATTCTTTTTTAGTTGAATAGTTTTTTTGTCATACACGCCGGAGGTTAACATTATCAGATCTCCTCTACTTTTTTTACGCATTTTAAGGAGACGCACGATGGGTACTTCTTTTATTAACTGCCAAAATGGATCTTTATTGATTTTGGCGCCAAATGCTGTTGCAATCAATTCGTAAAGCACTTGAGCAAAACCGCTCTCCGGATTTTGCAGAAAATGATTCGTCTTTCTATTCAAACGATGATGGAGCGCACTTTCTTTTTCCTTTTCAATGTAGATTTCCTCAATAGATTCTAATTCAAAGGAACAGGGCAACAATTGCTCATTGCTCTTTCCCTTTTTAAACGAAACAGAGTGGTCGTCCACGGCATATTTGGACAATAATAATGTTGGCAGTGGTTTATTTTGACAGATTACCTCTTTATCCATTTCCCAAACTACATGCAATATCACATGGTCGTATGCAGTATCTAATTGATGGTTGTGCTTGTACCAGTCAGAAGCTTTCAAATGAAACTCGACGTGACCGAACCACAAAATTCCTTCTATCAATATTTTGGCGTGAAAAAAATCAGGGCCACTTTCATTCTCATTGTATTCACCAAATTCGAGAATCTCCATTTCGGTGCCATCATGCAGTATGAAATTTCGGGTCGGTAAAAAGCGCATTCTCCAAAGAAAATGCATGTATTCTTCTTTCATATCTTTCGGTTTAGTTACATTAAGATACAAAAAAACCTCCGAGGTTTCTCTCGGAGGTTTAAAAAATATTCTATTTTATCACGGTGTGAAATCCATTCGGACAACTTCAGCTTCCGTTCGACGATTCAGCTGATGAAGCATCTCAAATCTCGTTTTATCTGAAGTTTTGAATTGGTCAATGTATGCTTCAGTTAAGGTTATTAATTCACCAGACACAGGATCTCTCAAAACACGTGGCACGTTTTCACCATCACCTCGAGGGATTAAACGTCTTGGGTCAATTCCTTTTTCTTTCACAAGGTAATCAATACAAGATTTAGCGCGTCTTTCAGATAATTCTTGATTTGAAGAGGTTGTTCCACGTGCATCGGTGTGCGACATCAAACGCAATACCATTCCTGGATATTCAATCAACAAATCATACACAAAATTCAAGGAATCTTTTGAGTTAATCGTATTATCGACGAGTAACACAGCACTAGCCAAAGGATAACGAACTTCAGGAAGTACAATTGGTTTTATAGGCAACAATCCCATTTCAATGTAAAAAGTTCGTCCTTGCGTTAAACCTACCGTTGTGAATTCAGAGGGACTTGGGTTATCGTGATACCCTTCT
>DDBE01000219.1 GCA_002332715.1 Flavobacteriales bacterium UBA2040 | reverse complement strand
ACCGTTCGCTGCATTGTTATTACTTGAGAAGGCATAGCTTTTTGTGCAGGTCAAGATTTGGCCGAAGCGACCGATCCAAACGGACCTGAATTGAATTCGATCGTTAAAGATCACTACAACCCAATCATATTACGCCTTCGAAATATTGAAAAACCTATCGTTGCAGCAGTAAATGGAGTAGCTGCAGGAGCCGGAGCAAATATTGCCTTGGCCTGCGATATCGTTTTTGCTACAGAATCTGCGTCTTTTATTCAAGCATTTTCGAAAATTGGATTAATTCCAGATTCAGGTGGAACATTCATGTTGCCTAGATTGGTTGGCTGGCAAAAAGCCTCTGCTCTTATGATGACTGGAGACAAAGTTCCTGCTGCAGAAGCCGCAGCCATGAACATGATCTACAAAGCAATTCCTGATTCTGAATTCGATGAGACAATCTCACACTTCGCCTCTAAAATGGCTCAGATGCCTACAAAAGGTTTAGGATTAACGAAAAGAGCTTTGAGCGCATCTTTGACAAATAACTTGGAAGAACAATTGGCAATCGAAGGGAAACTACAAACCGAAGCAGGATCAACTCACGATTTCAATGAAGGAACTCAAGCCTTTTTAGAAAAACGTCTACCAGATTTCAAAGGAAAGTAGGAAATAAGAAATAAGAAATCTGAATTAGAGGTTAGTTGTTAAACGAATAATTTTTCTTAAATTCTAGATAAACCTTCTAATTTCTACTAGTATGAGTGTTGAACTTAAATCAAGAACTAAATCATTTACACTTTCTATTATTGATTTGACTGAAAAGTTGAATAGTACATCTGCCCAAAGGGTTGTCCAAAATCAATTAATTCGCTCGGGAACATCTATTGGAGCAAACTATCGAGCTGCCTGCAGAGCAAGATCTGATAGAGAATTTATCGCCAAATTGAGAATTGTACTTGAAAAATCAGATGAAAGTTGTTTTTGGTTAGAAATAATTGAAGACAAGAAATGGTTAAACTCAACAAGCATTCTGAAAGAAGCAAACGAATTAACCGCTATCTTCGTATCCTCAATAAAGAAAATGAATAATAAGATAATGTAAATCTGGCTAGCAGATTTCTTACTTCTTATTTCTGAATTCAAATTTATTTAAAATGAAAATAGGAATACTCGGAGCCGGAACGATGGGTTCAGGCATAGCACAAGTAGCAGCGCAAAACGAACACGAAACAATTCTCGTAGATGTAAGTCAAGAAGCATTGAACAAAGCGGAGGATGATTTGAATAAAATCTTGAACCGTTTGGTTGAAAAGGACAGAATTTCTTCGGACGATAAAATCAATATTCAAGGAAGAATAACGTATACCACGGATATGGCCGATTTCAAAGGCTGTAGTTTGGTAATAGAAGCAATCGTTGAGAAATTGGAAGTGAAACATAAGGTGTTTTCTAAAATGGAAAGTATCGTTTCTACCGAATGTATTTTAGCCAGCAACACTTCTTCCTTATCCATTGCCTCAATCGGCTCAGCTCTAAAGAATCCAGATCGAATTCTTGGCATTCATTTTTTCAATCCAGCTCCGCTAATGCCTTTAGTTGAAATTATTCCTGCTGTTCAAACTTCAGAAAAAACATTAAAAACAGCTAAAAACTTGATTGATTCTTGGGGAAAATCGACTGTAGTTTGCAAAGACACACCTGGATTTATCGTTAATCGTGTTGCACGTCCATTTTATGGTGAAGCGCTGCGGATTTATGAAGAAGGAATTGCCGATTTTGCTACTATCGATTGGGCCATGACTGAATTAGGTGATTTCAGAATGGGACCGTTCACCTTGATGGACTACATTGGAAATGATGTGAACTATGCGGTAACTGAATCTGTCTTCGCTGCATTTTATTATGATCCTCGATTCAAACCTTCATTTACACAACGTCGTCATTCTGAGGCTGGATATTTAGGCAGAAAATCAGGTCGAGGCTATTTCGATTATGGGGAAGGAGCAATTCAACCCGAGCCGAACAAAGATCCAATTTTAGGTCAAAAAATTCTGGACCGGATTCTTGCCATGTTAATCAACGAAGCATTTGATGCGGTGTTTATGCAAGTAGCTTCGTCCGAAGATATTGACAAAGCCATGACCAAAGGAGTAAATTACCCCAAAGGTCTATTGGTATGGGCAGACGAAATCGGTTTGAAAAAAGTATTCAACCAATTGGAAACATTATTCTACGAATATGGAGAAGATCGTTACCGGCCCAACCCATTATTGAGAAGAAAAGTGAATTCTTAAAAGGTGTTTCTATCCTTTTTCGAACCAGAATATTTTCCGACATTAACTAATGTAAAAAGAATATCTAAATCACCCCCTCTTGACTACAAATAATGACTGCGTAAATTATTCCTGGGATCCAAAAGATTATACTCAATAATAATGCAATAACAGTTTTTGTTAAATCCCAATCTGTAGCTAAACCAACTGCAAGGAAGGGTATTAGAATACAAAGAATGATATAAAGTATAGAATCTAAATCAGAAGAACTACTTTTTTTCAATTCCTTAATTTTCTGCTTATGACTTATAATCAGCGTTTTCAGGTTTGATTTGGTACTCTTCTCCGATTGATTGCTAAAAAAGGCATGATTCATGGTCGAAACTGACCTCTCTTGCTCTGTAAAGGCATTCGACTCATTGGCAACTGAAATCGGTTGATCTATTGTTAACTCCTCAGTTTGAAAAATGTTATCCGTTGTTTTCTCATTCTCAACGACTGCAAACGTCTGTTTTGTAGCTTCCTGAGTTTGGGTGTTTGAGACTGCGAACTCCTGCTTTTCAATTATCTGCTCATCTTGAATAGATTTTTTCTTTTTATTAAATGCTATATGATAACCTGAGTTATATTTTCTTTTTTGAATTTTATAATTCGATGCAACTGAATTGTCTCGTGCACATGAACCCAGCATTAAACTGATACCAAAACAAATTGGTAAACCGATTGAGAGTATATTTTTCATATTTAGCTTTTAATGAGATTTCCGATAAATTATGTGATTTTCTATGCTATTCGCAAGACAATTTTATTTTATTTTTTCTTTCGCTTGGTCAGCATAATAGGATGTGCTCCTGGATATAGTTAGGAAAATATTGCGAGCTCGTATATTGTCTCCTTTTTTCTCATAACTCAGCCCCATATACCACATGGCTTCTTCATCAAAATTAGCTATCTCACTTTTTATCACTTTCGAAAAATAAGATATCGATTGATCATAATCGCCCAAATTATAAAAAGCAAAACCACAATAAAACAAAGCGTTAATGTCATCCGGATAGGTAGTCAGTATTACCTCAAATCGAGCGAGCGATTTCTTCATCCCATTTTTGTTTAAGATATACATGCTCTTTTCAATGAAATCATAATACGGAACATCCACTTTTCTCCAAACGGGTTCATTGTTATCTTCGGTATTTTTATGCTCTTTGTTAGCGGCTGTTCCTGTCAAATCGAGCTGTCTAGTTTCAATTTTTGGTTTGCTTCTCAAGACTCTGTAATCAACGAGTTTAAAATTTGACAAATAAATTTCTTTGATTTTTCGTTTGGTTGAAATAGAGACAGGTTTCTCGTTCAAATTCGGTTTTACCTCTAAAATGGGTAGCTTTTCAATTACAATAGGTTCTTCAACTTTTCCTTCTTTAAAAATGGTGGGTTGATATTCTTGAATTACTTGTAGAAGTTTAATCTCTTTTTTATTGTCACCTTCATCCTCTATTAAGGTGTCATACTTTTCGGCGATGAATAAGTCTGTTTCCTCAATGTAGTTTTTGTTTTCGACAGTTCGATTGGTTTGTGATGAGATAATCGTCGATGAAAATGGATTGAAATAGAAAAAGGCCACCAAACCAAGGACTGATATACTTCCTGCAATCCACCAGCCGAAATCTGAGTGTGCAAATTTCCGATCCAAATTTTTCATACTCACCTTTCTTGATGAGCTGGAACGCCAACCTTCAATTGCTTCCTTTTCGAAGTTCTCTAGTTCAGCTGAGTTCAATTCATGATCTCCCGATAAATGTTTGTCGATATCCTTCCTCGAAATTGGTGAATTCGATTTCAAACTGTTATATAATTCTTCCTTGCTCATGGTTTCGCCTCCATTACAATTTTTAATTTCCGTTTACCATTTTGAATGTGGCTTTTCACGGCTTTTATTGACATCGACAATGCGATGCTTATTTCTTGATAACTTTTCTCTTCTAAATAAAATAAGGTTATACATTGCTTTTGATTTTCTTTTAATTTAGACAAAGCAGATTCCATGTGGTTAATTTCTGCTTCCTGTTTCTTTTTTTCTTCCAACCCCAAATTGTCTTCATCAACAATTTTAGTTTCTTCCATTTCAGAGAACTTCGAATTCTTCTTTCTCAACTCCATCAAGCATTCGTTTCTGCTCACTTTATACAACCACGATTTGAAGTATCTTACCTCATGTTTTATTAATAAAGAAGGAAGTTTCTCAAAAATACTTGCACACATATCCTCTGCATTTTGAACTTGTTTTAAATACTTGATGCAAAGGCCAAGAACCAAATGGCCGTAACGCTCATACAATACATACATAATATCTCTCGATGGCTTCGATGCATAAGCAAGAACTAAATCTTCATCGCTTAACAATCTATATTTCCTCCTTTGAATTATCATTGTTTTAAATATAGATGTAATGATTCGGTTTTTTCCATAAAATCTTGATTAAATTGTAGTAAAATTTATTTTCCATTTCAACATAATGAATAAAATCGCATTAAAAACATCAGGTGGAGATGCTCCTGGAATGAACGCTTGTGTAAGAGCGGTTGTGAAAACGGCATTGAATAAAGATATTTCTGTTTTAGGAGTTGAAGACGGATGCCAGGTATGATGTAAGGTCAAGGAAGAAGTATGACCTATGCCGATGTGGACAGCATCATTCAAACAGGTGGTACTATATTAGGGACTGCCAGATCGGATGATTTTCGAACTCAACTAGGCAGGCAAGAAGCGATTGATTACTTGACGAAGTAAAAAGTAGATGGTTTAATTGTCATTGGTGGTGATGGAAGTTTTGTTGGTGCCGGACAATTGTCAAAAGAAATGAGAATTCCTATAATTGGTATTCCTGGGACTATTGACAATGATATTTTTGGAACGGATCATACTATAGGATATGACACAGCATTGAATACCGTTGTTAGCGCAATTGATAAAATTAGAGATACCGTTTCTAGTCATCATCGCATATTTTTTGTTGAGGTCATGGGAAGAGATGCAGGCTTTATCTTATTGAACAGTACTATTGCCACTGGATCTGAAGATGTTCTTATTCCTGAAGAAATTACCGATATAAAAGAATTAGTTGAAAATATAAAAGAAAGCAATAAAGGAAGACGTAGTATTATTATTATCGTCGCTGAAGGAGATGATGCCAGTGGAGCGCTTGAAATTGTCGAAAAAGTAAAACCGCATCTGCCAAATTATCAAATGTGGACAAGTATTCTCGGCCACATTCAAAGAGGCGGATCACCAGCGGCTGCGAATAGAATTATTGCTACAAGAATGGGAAGTCGTGCTGTTGAGCTTCTAATAAATGGTCAATTCAATATAATGATTGGCGTCAAAGGGGAGGAATTGGTCACAAATTCATTAATCGAAAGCATTAAACTGCATAGTCAACCTTATATGTCCAAGATGTATTTGATCGATAAGTTGAAAACCTAACTAGCTATTTAATAATTCTTCATATTATTTTAAGAGATAATTAGCTGACAGTCAATGTCAATTAATTGGTTCGAAAAATAATTTTATTTTTTTTTCATAAAACCTCTTGTCATTGTAAAAAA
>DDBE01000200.1:10065-10583 GCA_002332715.1 Flavobacteriales bacterium UBA2040 | reverse complement strand
ACTAAGCATTAGACGGAGCACCTCATTGATGCGCGGGGTTCGACATTTTTCATTTACGATTTCGAAGTCAAAGGGAAAGATTGCTTTCAGAATCTGCTGCTTCCCCAGTACTGACGAGGTAAATATAGACAAACTATTTTTTATCCAATAGCATCCAGTCTACTTCCATGGCTTCCTGTCGGGAGGTGGGTTTTTGACGATTGTCCGTAATTTCTTGCACCCTTTCTTCCACATAGCTTTTTAAGGCATTTACCGATACGGTTTTGTTCTTATTAATGTATTCAAGTATGCTGTAGGTAAAGGCTCCGTTGGTAATGATTTTCCCATCTACTTCTATGGCTTCCAGTGCATTCTCTTTTCCTCATGCTGCTGATAGAATTACCGAACAGGTTGTGTTGTTCACATTTACAAACAGCTCCATCATAGTTTCAAATGAGCTCTTTTGAGGGTTTTATCGCATCTTTCAAATTTAAACGTTTTAAACTGATAAAATTCAAATGTCACAAAATAAATTCAAT
>DDBE01000200.1:0-9753 GCA_002332715.1 Flavobacteriales bacterium UBA2040 | reverse complement strand
ATAGACAGATGCGACAGAACCAAATAACCTCCTGGTAGGAATCCTAAACCGTATTTCCAAAAATTTCCCCGAAGGATACCATGTTCGATATTATCCAAACTCATCGATTCACCGGCGATTTCTATTACTTTCTTACTGAAAATCGATTTGTCTACTTTTTCGGAAGTCATTTCATGCAACTCTATCTGCACCAGGGCATTGTATATGTTAATCCAGAAAACTTTTTTTTCCTCTTCCAACAAGCCTAAAATCGAACCAGCCTCAATAGAACTGAAAAACTGAAAAAAATCATCGGTAGGGTCCCCCCTTAAAACAGTCATTAAAAAGTCGATGCTTGTTTGCAGTATGTTTGCAGTAATGTCCATCGAATCACTTAAAAAATCGTTTGCCGAGTTTCGAAAAACGCGTGAATTTGATGCATTTAACTTTTCAATACTTGAAGATAAGGAAAAATTACGTGATCTGCTGATAGTTTCACTCAATTATACGGACAAAAATGCCTCTTACGTTGGAAGCTAGGTTTGCACACACTTGGTGACTCATGATAAATCGAGATTTGAAAAAATTCAAGATAAAATTATCCTCTTTCTTGAAAATGGCCAAGATCAGGGCAGTTTGCGCAATTGGATGAATATTCTTTCGCAGATTCATATTGAAGAAGAACACCATGGAAAAGTGATAGACTTGTGTTGTAGATTTATCGAAAACTCTGACAATAAAGTTTCAAGACGAATTTTATGGGGCGGATGAAGACTATAACGAATTATGGGTGCCGAGCATGAATTGGCAAGACCACGATTGGGATATTTAGTTCTTAATGAAGCGTGTATTCACTAATGCGCCTTTAAATACTACCTTAACAAAATATAGACCTGAATTCAAAGCGGAAACATCAATTTGTTGGTTTTCGCTTTGGATTTTTTCATTTAATACGACTCTGCCTGTTTTGTCGAGAACGAAAAGATTTCCACTTACTCCGTTCTCTATTGACACGAAATCATTTGCCGGATTTGGATACAAAGTCAAGTCATAAAAATAATTTTCCGCCAAAGTATTGACTGTTAAAACTAACGTTTGTGTCGATGTACTAGAACACATGTTTGTATCAACAACAGTAAGGGTTACAGGGTATATTCCAGCCGCTGTATAAGCGTAAATCGTATTCGAGGCATTGACCGTTGAGGTGTCAATCTGCCATGTATATTGCGCATTCAAAACCAAAGTATTTGGATTGAAATTGACAATTAATCCATTGATATTAGAGGTGAAAGTTGCATCTGGCAGCGGCACCACATTTACTTCATGTACCACCCTGTCCGATGCTGCATGGATTGAATTAAACGCAAACGTCGTTATTTCTCCAATTCCAACGACGTTCCATTGAACCTGAATGGAATCTCCCCAATCCGAAATTAGTGTTCCATTTGTTACCTCAGAACAATAGGTTTCGTTCGCATTTCCAGTTATAACATAGGTGACTGTTTCACCCAAACAAATAATCGAATCACCATCAATTGTAGGACTTCCTGGTTTCAATAGTGGATATACATGATTCTGAATTGCCATCAATATAGTATCCCAATATGCATTTGGAGGCGAATTAAAAGTTCCATTGTCGGCACCATGAAATTCGTGATCTTGACCTGTAAAAGGTAAAAAAGTGTGTGGAATGGCAAGTGAAGTCAACTGATTTGAAATCGGCCGTGAGCCATTAACGATAGGCGTTGTAAAAACACCAAATGGATTTCCGGTTCCAATCGGAACGGTTCCATCGGCTTCTCCATGAATCAATAAGGCGGGAACAGTTTCATTTGTTTCAACATAGTTCGAATCACCTAATGCTCCCCAAAGATTAATTATACCTGTCAAATCCATGTTGTGCGAGTAGGTATTTCCAGAGCAGTCCAAACAACCCAACGCAGGATAACCAAATCCACCTTGTATATCACTTGGTGCTTCGGCATCTGTCAAATAGGCTGTGTGTAAAGCCATAAATCCTCCCGCACTACTTCCACCTAAAAAGGTGTAATTTGTGTCAATCCCATAGGTTGGAGCAAATTCTTTTAGATACCGAATCGCTGCTCTGGCATCTTGAGTTCCACGGTATACCGCTCGCACTGCCGAACTTTGTGATGCTGGATTAAAACCTTTTCTATAACCAATTGAAGCGGTCACATAGCCCTTGCGAGCAAAACTATCGCATAAGGCCACTATGTCATCGGAACTTTTGTCACCTAACAAAAAACCTCCTGGGTGACACCAAATCATCAAAGGCCGTTTGGTCTGCGTGTCTCCGGCAGGAATATAAATATCCATGTACAATCCTGTGTTATTATATGGTATATTCCACACTTGTGCTTGACCATATAAAACATCTGAAAATTGGGTTACCGAAGAAAATATTCCTTTCGTATAGCGGATTGTATCACATTGAGAAAAAGAATAATTCAAGAAAAAAAGTAGGCTAAAAAGGAAGTAAAAACGCATATTTAATGTAATTCCTTGCAAGTTAGTCAATTTCGATAGAAATAAAACTCCTTAAATTACTACTTTTACTTTATTGGAATTACAAGACAACATAAACCAAATCCCGAAAAACAAGCATTTTGCAATCGTCGATATAGAAACGACGGGTGGTTCACCTCGTGCGTCAAAAATCACGGAGATTGCAATTTACAAACACGATGGGAAAAAGGTTATTGATTCCTACGAGACCATACTCGACCCTGAAATTCCTATTCCTCGTTTTATTGTAAACCTCACAGGTATTTCGGACGACATGGTCGAAGGTGCACCAAAATTTTATGAAGTAGCAAAAAAAATCGTCGAATTTACTGAGGATTGCATTTTTGTTGCCCACAATGTTGGTTTCGATTACGGCATTCTTCGTCAAGAATTTAAAAACTTAGGATTTGATTACCGCAGACCCCATTTGTGTACAGTAAGAACGAGTCGCTATGTGATTCCAGGACATGATTCGTATTCCCTTGGTAAATTAACCCGAGCCTTAGATATAAAAATTGAGAACAGACACCGAGCTGGCGGAGACGCTTTGGCCACGGCGCATTTATTTACCATTCTACATGAAAAAGGTGGCAATTCGCTTGCCAATTTTATTCAACAAGATATCAATCCAGCCATTCTTCATCCTAATCTAGATTTGAATGCTGTAGATGATTTGCCTTCCAAAACGGGTATCTATAAATTCTTCGATGATACGAATCAGTTGATTTATATTGGAAAGAGTATTAGCATAAAAAAACGCGTAGAACAGCATTTACGTAACTCAAATACAAAGAAAGGTATTGAGATGCGCATTGCCATTAGTCGTATTGAATTTGAACTAACCGGTTCGGAACTTATTGCACTCCTTTTGGAATCTATGCTGATTAAAAATCATACCCCTCGCTTCAATCACATGCTGAAGAAAAGCAAGTTTCCATACGGTCTTTTTCATTATACTGATGAGGCAGGGTACATCCGTTTATATGTAGGGTTGACTTCCAAATCAAATGAGCAACCCATAACTGTTTTTGCTTCTAAACGAGAAGGAGTAAATTCCTTAACGAATTGGACGGAAAGCTATGAGCTTTGTCAAAAATTGACTGACCTCTACCCGACCAAGACTTCTTGTTTTCATTATGAAATAAAGAAATGCATCGGAGCTTGTATTGGTAAAGAGGAGCCAAAAAGCTACAATGAACGAGTTGAAAAGTTAATTGCCAAGATGAATTTTGATGGCGAATCCTTTTACTTAATGGAAAATGGTCGCACAAAAAATGAAAAATCGTTAATCTTAGTTGAAAATGGATCTTTTGTAGGGTATGGTCATGCGCCGTATTACATTCAAAAACAAGAGCCTTTTCGCTGGAAAAGGTTTATAGATTCTTATCCAGAGGACAGAGATATTCGGACGATTATAAACGGATATTTAAGGAAAGAATCGAAAGCGGCTATAATCAATTTCTAGTTGAGCATAATCATCGGTCGGTAAAAAACTGAAAGATTCCCAAGATGATTACTATGCCTACAATGCCTATCATGGTTGTTCTACTTATACGACGAAAAAACGTGCCAAATAGTTGAACGAAATAAAAAAGAATTTTTTTTTCCAGAACACATTTTTATACATAAAAAAAGTCCTGATCAAATGACCAGGACTTTTTAAATTTCTATCTGATATTTTATGCTTTAATCTTTTTAGAAAGATCAATCAACAATGGTGTTGCAATACATAAACTTGAGTAAGTTCCAACGATTACACCTACCAATAAGGCAAATATAAATCCTTTAATTGCAGCTCCTCCAAAGATGAAGATGATTAATAACACCATAAAGGTTGTCATGGATGTGTTAATCGTTCTAGACAAGGTTGAATTCAACGCTGAGTTAATTACTTCACCATCGTCTTTACCTGCTTTCTTTACACCCATTTTCTCTCTAATTCTATCGAAGACAATTACCGTATCATTAATAGAGTATCCAATAACTGTTAGAATCGCAGCGATAAACGCTTGATCGATATCCATATTGAATGGTAAGATGTTATGGAATATTGCAAAACACGCCAATACTAATATAACATCATGCAACATGGCCAATACAGCGCCAGTTGAATATTGCCATGAACCAAATCGCATTAGGATATAGGCAAAGATGATGATCATGGAAAGTAAAATCGCAATGAACGACGATGTTTTTAACTCAGTAGAGATTGTCGGTGATACGTTTCTCGATTCCTGAATATCAAATCCACCTAATTTAGATTTACTCGCTTCCAAACCTTCTGTCAATTTTTCTTTAACAGATGCAGTTGTCGCAGCATCCTCTTTTCCTAATTTGTAGTTGGTTGTAATTTCAACAAAGAAGTTACTCGATTTCGTTTTCAACTCAACAGATGAAGGTTTTCCATCTTCAACAAAGACTTTTCTAAGATTTGATTTCACATAATCTAAGTTTCCTTTCGCCGATTGTTCAAACTTAACACCGAAGGTGCGACCTCCAGAGAATTCAACACTTGGTGTCAATCCTTTCGTCACTAAACTAATAATTCCAATTACTACCAATGTACCTGAAATCATGTAGTATAATTTTCTTTTTCCAACGAAGTTGATGTTCAATTTTTTGAAAGCACCTTTTGTCATCTTCGTATCGAACTCGATAGTTTTGCCTTTTTTCAAATGACGAAGGATAATCAAACGTGTTATTACCAAGGCAGCAAAAACAGATGTGAAAATACCTATGATTAAGGTAGTTGCAAAAGATTCAATTGGTCCTGAACCAAACACCTTCAATACAATTGCAGTCAATAAGGTAGTTACGTTGGCATCAATAATTGAAGACAATGCTTTCTTGTACCCTGTGTCGATTGCGCTAGCCAAATCTTTACCATCTGCTTTTTCTTCAAGAATACGCTCAAAGATTAGTACATTGGCATCGACCGCCATACCAATAGTCAAAACGATACCTGCCAAACCTGCAAGTGTCAATACCGCTCCAAATGAAGCAAGTGACCCGAAAATGAACAAGATATTCATCGCCAATGCGATATCCGCTACCAAACCTGCTCTTCCATAATAGAAGAACATGTAGGCAAACACAATCAAAAATGCTATACCAAATGATACCAAACCTGCTTTTGAATTGTCTGCTCCAATTGTTGGTCCAACTTTCGTTTGTTCCTTAATTGCCAATTTAGCTGGAAGTGCTCCACCATTCAACAAACCGCTCAAGGCATTTGCTTCTTCGATTGTGAAGTTTCCTGAGATTTCAGTTGAACCACCATTAATAGCCGAATTTACTCTAGGTGCGCTATAAACAACACCGTCCATTGTAATTGCTACAAGACGCCCCACATTCTCAGAAGTCATTTGTGACCATCTATCCGATCCATCAGGTGTCATTGTCAAGTTAACTGTAACCGTTGCATCTTCATTGTTAAACCCAGTAGAAGCTTTATCGATGTCCGTTCCACCGACTAAGGCTTTTCCTGATTCAGGAATTTTAATTCCATATAATGTATACGCCAATATTTTTCCGTCAGCATCCAATAATTCTGGCTCTGCAGACCACATGAATTTCAAATCTTCTGGAAAAACCGACATGATGTCTTCTCTTTCTAAGAATGCATCTACAGCTGCTCTGTCAGAAACAGTTGCATAACCAACTGTGAACTCATTGTATCCTTTTACTAAATCTTCTAAACTCTTTTTCCCTTTTTTCGATTCTTTTTCAGCACCACCCATCAAATCATCTAATGTTGACTTTTTAGTTGAATCAGGTTTTGCAGTCGTTTTTGTTGTATCAGCTTCTTCTGCCAATTCTTCTAAGGACATTTCAGAATTCTTGGACATTTCCACAGCTTGTTGCCATCCGCTTGCCAAATCTGCAGTTTGGTATGTTTCAAAGAACTCCAAATTTGCTGATTTACCGATTGTATTCAATACTGTTTCCTCATCTTGCACACCTGGCAATTCAACATACAATCTGTTGTTAGCTGGATCTTTTTGGATGTTTGGTTGCGCAACACCGAATTGATTGATACGACGTGTCAAAATCAACTCTACATTATCGATTGAGGCAGCAACTTGCTCTTTCAAGAACTTGATTACTTCTTCGTCAGTCGATTTCATGCCCAATTCTTCGATATCGGCAATGGCAAATGCTTTTACCAATTTCGTAGAACCATTTTTCAATCTATATTGAGCAACAAAAATGTCAATAAAGTCACCTCCATCTCTTTCGTAGATTGCCGATGCACTTTCGTACGGTTTTTTGAAAATTAAATCTCTTTCACTACGCGCAAAATTCTTAATCAAATCCGGAATTGAAACTTCCATTGTGATAGCCATACCACCAACTAAATCCAGTCCAAAAGCTAAACTTCTTTTCTTTACTTGAGAAAAAGTTGAACCAAAAATTGGATAAACCGCAGTTTCCGCTTTTTCTTTCAACAATTGATTTACGTACGCTGCTTGAGCAATCTCACCAGCGTCAGCCTTGTCGAAATAAACAGTAACTCCATTTGGTAAAATTGCTTTGTTGCTATCGTCTTTAGCTGCTAATTTTCTTAGGTCCTCCACCATCGTTTTCGCGGTGTTGTTCGCCTTGTTTTCAACTTTATTTGAAACCCAAGTAAATGATAATTGATAGACACAAATTATCGTTAGTAAGATGGTTAGAAACCAGAAAAATCCTTTATTACGCATGTTCGTATGATCCGTTTATTTATATTTCAAGGGGGCAAATATAGAGTTTACCGCCAACAATATCAATAAATAACAAAGGTTTTGCGTTTTTTATTTGTAGAGAAAAATTTATTGATTTCTTTTGGTTCAAAAAACAGCTCTAAATACACCGAAATAAAGGCTTCTATTGAGAATATACCTTTAAAATGAACTATTCGTTGGGATTAATCCCTTTTTCTTTCATTTGCTTCATGAGTAATTTCAGATCTCTTCCTATCTTCATGGTACCTTTATAGAAATAGACCTTGTTGATTTCTTTGCCTGTTTCGTCATGCGCTGTGCACCACCCGTGTTTTACTCCATTTTTGTAACGCGAAAAAGAAAGAAGCTTACCATTTGGCTGGTATTCCGACCATTCGCCATGTCTTTTGTTGTTCAGGTAATTTCCTTTGACTTTAACTATTCCGATATCGAACAACTCCGTATACTCACCTTCCAACTTTCCCTTAGCATAAGTCATTTGCGCCATGATACGTATCGACTTATCGCTCAATTCTTCTGGAACGAAGTAAATTACTTTTATTCCATTTAGAACATCTTGCACGTATGTTTCTTTGTAACTAATTCTTCCTGAGGGACCAAAATTCAACCAAACAGAATCCTTTTTCATGTTTTTATAAATTCCGTACGACAGAACTTCGGCATTCTCGTGATAAAAAAATGCTTCGGAACGATTATCAGATTCATCATGAATTATAACTGCCTTTAATTTTGTGCTTGGGTAATAGTAAAAGAACTTTCCGACTGGTTTATCATCCTTGAAAGTGCCACTATATTCTAGCGCTTTACTCTTCGGATATGTTTTTTGCCAAGGACCTTGTTTTCTGCCTTTTGCATCAGTAGTGTTCTGCCCGAACAAACCTACTGACAGGACTAATGCCACGATAAATGATAAATATTTCATCTTTTAATTCTTCTCTTTTGTTAATTCAATCGCCATTTCTTGAAGCGAAATGAAATTCATATCAGCTACAACGCCAATAGGCTCTTTCGTTACAATACGAGCAGTTTTCATGCCAAGATTTTTCCCAAATCGTATGTCCGAATCGGTATCACCCACCATTATGCTTTTAGAAAAATCGATTTCTGGAAAATCAATCTTTGCTTCCAGCGCCATGTCTGGTTTCGGTTTTCGCGTATTATTTATATCGTCAGCAAATTCAGGTGCAAAATAAATTGCATCTACGTGGGTGCCGATTACCATTAATTGTTCTTGCATGTACTTGTGAACGAGTTGCAAACTGCACTTACTTACGATACCTTTCGCCACTCCTTGTTGATTCGTAACAACTATGATTCTTGCAAATATGGTTCTGAAAACTCGAATGGCTTCTGGGACTTTGTCGAGGAAAATGAATTCTTCAGTCGAATTTACATATCCACCAAAAATCCTCTCATTGATAACACCATCTCGGTCTAAAAAAAGGGTCCAAGACTTATCAATCTTGAATTCCATTACAATTCTTTTTCGATTAGATACACATTTCGGTTTGAAGAAGTTCGCCCAATTAATTCAGCGACAAATCCCGCTAGGAAAAACTGAACGCCCAAGATCATCGAGGTCAAGCAAATGTAAAACTCAGTTCTATCCGCAATCAGCTTACCTCCCGAAGCGAAGAATAATTTTTGAATGACAAGAAAGAAGATGATTCCAAATCCAATGATAAACATTAACGAACCTATGGCTCCGAAAAAGTGCATAGGTTTTTTTGCGAATTTCCCCATAAATGCCACCGACAATAAGTCAAGTGGGCCATTTAAAAATCTATTCAAACCAAACTTGGTAGTCCCGTATTTGCGCGCTTGATGCTCCACAACTTTTTCGCCGATTTTTGAAAACCCAGCATATTTAGCCAGTGGTGGGATATAACGGTGCATATCACCGTAAATCTCTATGCTTTTGACAACAGCTTTTTTATATGCTTTCAATCCACAATTAAAATCATGTAAATAAATCCCAGTGATTTTTCGAGCTGCCCAATTGTAAAGTTTCGTCGGTATTGTTTTTGAAAGTGGATCATGTCGCTTTTTCTTCCAACCCGAAACCACATCAAAATCATCTTTCATGATCATGCGATACAACTCGGGTATTTCATCTGGAGAATCTTGAAGATCTGCATCCATCGTAATCACCACGTTTCCTTCGATCGCCTCGAATCCTTTTTGAAGAGCAGCTGATTTACCGTAATTGCGCTGAAACTTAATTCCACGCACGGAAGGATCCTTGGTTTTTAAATCTTCCACGATTTTCCAAGAGCCATCCTTGCTTCCATCGTCTACGAACATAATTTCGTAGCTAAATGAATTCGCTTGCATGACCCGCTGAATCCACGCGTGTAATTCAGGTAGAGATTCAACCTCGTTGTACAAAGGGACAACAACCGATATGTCGATTTCTTGATTCAAAAGTCCAATTTTGTGCTAATTTAAGCAACCTCCGTCTTTAAAACCGAGGAAACAGCAAATAAGCGCTAACAATTAATTTTTAATAAACTTCTTACGGATA
>DDBE01000094.1 GCA_002332715.1 Flavobacteriales bacterium UBA2040 | reverse complement strand
TAACGAGGTTTTCCCTGAGAGCGCAGTTATTTTAGATCTTGACTTAAAAATGCCTTTAACCATAGGTCTTGATGAGCTGACCCTTCAAGATACTTTATCGGTGAATTTTGCAAAAAATAAAACACAATTGGAGCGGGCTAAAAAAGCCCAAATCATAGTTGATACGGAGAATGGTTTTCCGATAAAAGGAGAGATTATGCTCAAGGTACTAAATGATTTAAATGAAACGGTTTTAACCATACCCAATTCAGGTATTATTCAATCTGGTTTGACGGGTATACCCAATTCGTATGGTTTATATACTTCGAAAGATAAAATCCTATGGGACCTGGATGAAGCACAAATTATAGCGCTCCAGAATGGGACCAAAATGGTGGTGACCGGTGTCTTTAATACTCCAGACCCTAGTACAAGTTTGAGTACACCACTTCCAATTAAAGAGAAAAGCTTCCTGTCGACGAAAGTTTATCTTTCATTAACTTACCAAAACGAATTATGATAAAACTACTTACTGGAGTCTTCTTTTTTTGTTCGTTTGTGGTTTTTGGTCAGCATACATTGCCCATTCAAATGGATACATCGATAATAAACGGCGAAATTTCAGCTTATGGAATTATCGATTATTCAGGAACTTCGATTCAGAATCAAATGTCTGAAAAGTTGATTTTTGGAGGTTTTATTAATGCTGACGTGAAAGATGCGAGCATGGACAAACACCGAACCCACAATAAGTTCGGAATAGAAATAAGTAGCGAAATCGATTACAAAAACTATAACCTTGGAGAATTTCTTAAAGGTCAATACGGATTTTATGTTCGAGCAGGAGCTGGACTATATGGATCTATTTCGTACAATGATGATTTGTATGGTTTGGCATTTTACGGAAATCAAAGATATCTAGGTGATACAGCGCGATTTACTGGCACGGAAGCCAATCTAGTTAATTTTCAAAAAATTGGATTTGGTCTAGTTTCTAAAAACTTGAAATCAAGCTTGGGAGTAAATTATTACAACATAACCGATTATGCAGAAGGTTTTGTCCGTTTTGGTGAATTGTCCGCTGATTCGTCTGGTTCAAATATGAACTTAGATTTGGATGCGCGGGTTCAAATGACAAATTCAGCGAAATTCAATAAAGGATGGGGCATCGGCTTGGATGGCGATTTTCGTTTCAAGGCACAATGGATAAACGAACGGGAGGCATTTTTTCAAGCTCAGTTTAAAAATATTGGTCTGATGACCATTAATGATGTCGATGTGTATGCAGTCGATTCAAGTTACTCATTTTCAGGCTTCAAATACAACCAATTATTTAGCGATAATACCAAAAGTTTTGACGAACAAGAGGAAATTATGGATTCATTGGGGGTAAAGAGGGACACAAGAAGTGTTACTGGCTTTTTACCCGGATTTGTTCAAATTGGAAAAATAGTCGATCAACATAGTGATCAAAATCTTCAATCGTTTTTTGGCGTGCGGTTGTACACCACTTTAGCTTATAATCCTTTGGTTTTCGGAGGAGCGGAGTACAAGTTTTATCCATGGATGAAACTAGGTATGCAGGCGTTGTACGGAGGATTTGCCAAATTTCGTGTTGGTTTCTACTCCCAGTATTCAGTGAAGAATTTCTATTTCGCCATTGGTTCTGAAAATTTAATCGGTGCATTGACAAACAAAGGAAGTGGTCAAAGTATTCACCTTAGACTTGCAGTAAAATGGTAAGAGCACTTTTCATATTATCGATTTCCATGCTTTCTACGACAAGCTATTCTCAAATTAAGTTTTATGAGAATTATGTCGGAGCAGGATCAGATATTGGTGGCGGAGTAGTTGAATTGCCAGATACTTCATATGTCATTTGCGGAACTTCAACAAGTTTTGGTAACGGCTCTGCACAAGCTTTTTTGTTGAAAATCGATTCGATGGGACAACATATTTGGGCAAAACAATATGGAGGACCGGAAACAGAAACGGCAAAAAGAATTTTTCATACGGTGGGAGAAGGTTTTTATGTTTTTGGCGAATCAAATGCTACAACAACTGGAGATATCGACTTAAATATTTATCGAATGGATGAATCTGGGGTTTTGATTTCTGAGAAAAAAGTCGGGACACCTGCATGGGATCAAATGTTTGACGCCATAAAGTTCTCAGATTCTAGCTACGTAATTGTAGGAGAAACATATAGCACACCCGATGGTGAAACAGACGGATACATTGTTCGAATAGATAAATTTGGTGATACCTTGTTTACTATGCAATCCAATAAACCAGGCCCTGACAGCTATAGAGGAGTTGTAAATTATTATGATTCTGCATTCGTTGTTGGTGGTTCAGTTTGGAATTCAGATTCAACTCAAAACAAAAGTTATTTAGCCGTTTTTAAAAAAGACGGAACATTAAATTGGGAGAAAGAATACGGACTTCATGGCAACTACCGAATAAATGATGTTGAGAAATTCAATGGAAATATTCTTACAGTAGGTTATCACATTTCGGCTACCACTGGTTTGCGTAATGATTACGGACTGCGCACAGATGGTGTTGGAAATGAATTGTTCTCTTTTGAATATGATGTGCAAGGTGATAGATCATATGAGCATATTGCAAAATACGGACAATTCAACAGACTATATATTAGTATTGTAAATGACGATGCCCAAACTACCGGACCTGGAGTGGATGCCGCAGTAGTCGATTTCAATGATGGATTGTTTTCTTTTAATACAGGTGTGCTAATTACAGGAAGTTATGACGATGAAATTGGACAAATTCTTGCCACTTCAGATAATGGTGCAATTGTAGTGGGATCGAATAGAAGTATTAATGTTCAAAGTCCAACCGTTTTTGCTTTGAAAATAGGGGTGGACCAAGACTATCCTAATCCTCAAGCACCAACTATTGCTCAATCAATTGTCTCTATTTATGAAAATGTGCTGCTAGTTTCAAATGTTTTGATGTATCCAAATCCTACGAAAAATTCCTTTTTTATTGAAAATCTGACGAATTCAGAAGGCGGTACAATTGAACTGGTGAGCATAACTGGGGATCTTAAAACACAAGAATTTTCACAGAATGAATTGATTGAAATAAACACAATGAATTTAAAATCAGGAATCTATTTCGTACAGATGTCATTGAAATCCGGCGAGAAAATTCAATTGGGAAGAGTTACTATTCAATAACTACCATTCTTTGGCTTCTGGTAAGAGCCACTTGCCCTGAACACGAAGAGTTTGTTCCACAATGTCTCTTACGCAACCGTCACCACCTTTCAATGGCGAAACGTAATCGACGATATTTCTTACATCTATTGCTGCATCATTCGGACAAACGGAAACTTTTGCTAAATTCAAAAGATCCATATCTGGGATATCATCTCCCATGTATAGTAGCTCGTCCAACTTTAAATTGTGTTTTTGTGCAAGTTTTTTAAAACTTTCAACTTTATTCTTTGCATGAAGAATTACTTCTTTAACGCCGAGTTTTTCCAATCGTAATTTTACTTCCATTGAATCTCCGCCCGTTATTGCAAAGATTCCATATCCGAGTTTGGCCGCATATTGTAAAATGTAAGCGTCTTTTGAGTTCATCGTTCGGAGCATGTCTCCTTTGGAAAGTAGCACCGATCCATCTGTCAAAACTCCATCTACATCAAAAACTAAAGTCTTAATTAGCGGTAAAATCTCTTTGTAATTCTTCACTTTTGGTGGTGTTTCTGGATGCTTTCTGTTAGAAGCTTATAGATTTCTTTCGTGTCTCCATCCAACATGTCGATGTGACTAGCGATTGTTTTAGAATCGTGCCGAATTGCAGGCCCCGTTTGAGCTGCTTGAGGAGAAAGGGATTGCAATTTTAGGGCGGTTTCTTTAATCAATGGTTTTATAAAGTCCATTTCTAAAGATTTGCTTTTGAGGAATTTCTCCGCTAAAAAATCGATGTGATTTACGAAATTGTTGACCATAACTGCGACCAAGTGTAGGTTTCGTCTTTCTTCAGAATTCGCAAAAACCACTTTCCGACTTAGCAACCACGACAAATCAAATAG
>DDBE01000217.1 GCA_002332715.1 Flavobacteriales bacterium UBA2040 | reverse complement strand
GTTGGAATGATAATGGCGTATGAGGTTTCAAAAGTTTTGAAATACAAGGAAAAAGAGGTTTCAACACCTTTGGGAATAGCTGATTGTTTCTTGATTGAAGACCAACCCGTTTTGGCAACTATTCTCAGAGCTGGATTAGGTATGCACCTTGGTTTCTTAGAAATGTTTGATCGTGCCGAAAATGCGTTTGTTTCTGCATATAGAAAACACTCAACTGCCGAAGATTTTGATATCCATGTTGAATATATGGCCTCGCCAAATATACAAGATAAAGTATTGATTATTTCAGACCCAATGTTGGCGACAGGAGGTTCAATGCATATGGTATACGAAGCTTTAATGGAGAATGGAACACCTTCCAAAACAATCATTTGCTCAGCAATTGCAGCACCAGAAGCTTTGATTTTTCTGCAAGATAAATTACCAAAAGACACGCTTTATTATGTTGGTGCTATTGATAAAAAGTTGACAGCCAATTCTTATATCGTACCTGGAATGGGTGATGCAGGAGATTTAGCTTACGGGTCAAAAAACTAGTAAATGAACTGGGGAGCCATAATCGGAATATTCTTTTCCGCTTTTATCAAATTTATGTTTGCACCATTTGTTTCAGCGCGTGTAGGACTGGATTTTTACACCGCTTGGATTGTTGTTTTTTCAGGTGGATTAGTCAGCGCTATTGTTTTCTATTTTGCCAGCGAATATTTTACGAAACGCAACCATGACAAAAAAATAAAAAAGTACAAGGAAGCACTTCAATCTGGTAAACCTTTGAAATTGAAAAAAAGCTTTACGAAAGTGAATAAATATTTGGTGAAATTCAAACACTCCATTGGACAAAAGGGAATTTGTGTACTTGCACCCTTGTTTCTTTCCGTACCAATTGGAAGTATTGTTTGCGCAAAATTTTACGGGAAAAGCAAAAAAACTTTCCCTATAATCGTATTTGGCTTGGCGATGAATAGTTTTATTCTCAGCATATTAGCCTTTACAATATTTAAATAAATGAAAGATTATCATCTTTTCTTCGATTTAGACCATACTCTGTGGGATTTCGAAACGAATTCCAAAGAGGCACTTAAACTTATTTTCAAAGAAAGTGGTCTTAACGAACAAATTAAAGAGTTTTCGAGTTTCCATATGGCGTACAAAAATGTCAACAGAAAGTTGTGGCGGATGTATGGTGTTGGCCAAGTGACGAAAGAAGTTTTACGCTCGAAACGCTTTATTGATACTTTGGCTAATTTTAATATAAAAGACACAGCACTTGCTGAGAAATTGAGCCAAGATTATTTGGATATTTCTCCCTATCAGAAAAATTTGTTTCCCGGTGCGATAGAAATGCTAGATGGGCTCAAATCTCAGAATTATCAGATGCACATCATCACGAATGGTTTCAAGGAGGTACAACATATAAAACTTCGTGAGGCAGGTTTGAAACCTTATTTCGATGTTATTTTGTGCTCTGAAGAAGTTGGGGTGAATAAACCTAATCCACTGGTTTTTAATCATGCAATGGATAAGGCGGGTGTTCAAAAAGACAAAAGTGTGATGATTGGAGATGATTATCATGTAGACTATCGAGGTGCTCTAGATGCTGGAATGAAGGCCGTTTTCTTTAATCATCGCGGGAATCAAAAAATCAGAAAAGAGGATGTGGCGATTAATCAATTATCTGAACTACAAGGACGTCTCTCTTCGATTCTTAAGGATTAAAACTTTTTTCTCAATTTCAATTTTGTTTTCTTTATGCTTTCGTCCATCCAAATGGTGATTGTCAATTTATTCTTATTGAAGAATCCGAAGTTATAATTCAGATAGTTGGGTAAGTCATTTTCGATATTGGTAAAATTCAATTTCCGAGCCTTCGACATAAACTGATGCTCGGTATTCGCTGAGTTATTGAAATTTTTGATACCCGTTTCCAACGTATAAAACAATCTATTGTTCGCTAGTTTTATTCCCAATTTTTCCACCTTCACCGTATCACCAATTTTATTCGTTCGATATCCAGCCCCAACCAATTGCCCATTTTCGATTTCCCACACTTCGTAGCCACTGCCTTGAGCGTAAACCCATGTTCCTGGCAAATGTTTGGCTTTGCCTTTGATTTGTGAAAAAACAGTTGTGAAACTGAAGATTAAAATTGACGTGAAAAGAATTTTATTGAATTGCATATAATTTAAGATCTTGTAACCAAATAGCACCTTTTTCTGGATTCCAGCAATATATTTTGAACTGATCAGAATCCTTTAGTTCATCAAAAAACGAAAAAGCGGCAAACATATTCTTCATTTCCGAACTTTCATTTAATCGTTGCTGATCGTATGCCATGTAATACAACGGTTTCCCATGCAATTGAAGACTCGCACCATTTTTATCTACCGCCTCAATTACAAAATAAAAGGAAGTCGCGTTTCTGATTTTCCCTTTTGTTTCTATCGTAAAATACCAATCCGAGCAAAAAGTTCCATTGCGCAATTCTTTCACTGAAACAAACGTTTCATTGATATATTCTTGCCCTTCAAAGAAACCTCCTTTTCTTAAGGTTCGAAGCACTTGTTTCTTTGGAATGCCAGGTGAAATTCTCTTTTCCTTTTTTGAAAAAAGATATTGCCCACTATTGAAATAACTTTGATACCAATTGATCTGTGGAAATTCTTGACGGATACACTCCAGGTACATCGGCACATGATAATTGTTCGTCCAACTGTAAGAAAAATATTCTTTGTCCGATTCTTTCGCTCTGTCATTCAATACATAAATCGCATCAGGACTCGCCCAATCTTTAATTAACTCTTCAACCGAAGAATCTTTCAAATAATAATTTAAATAATCGAAATTGTTGGTGTTGTACGCCAAAGTCATATTCTGTTTTCCATGTTCTATTTCTAAGGCTTTTAGATTTGTCGCCTGTTTCTTAAACTCGCCATAATGAACAGGTTCAAATAATTTATAGACTAAAATAGAATGAATTGAAAAGATACATGCAATAATCAAAGGCACGTATTTTCTAAGGGATTGATTCTCCTTTTCTCTTTTCTCCAACACCAAAGGACCAATTAATCCAAAGAAGGCGAATGGAAGAATGAATTGGAAAACCAATTCACGAAGAATCGGTGTATAAAATATTGAAATGATATAAGCTACAATAGATATTACCAGGGTAGCTATAATGGCAAATCCTTGATGCGAATTAGGTTGTGAGGTGCCTTTTTTTACAAAGTAAATCAGGCCAAATCCAAAGAGTAACATCCAGATGGAATTTTGGAAAAGCAATTTTGTAAACTCGAAAAACCAAAAGAAATTGGGTTTCCCTAACCACCCCAAACCGCCTTGACTGAGTTGCTCTAAGGTTATGGACAAATGCAGTATACCGAACAATCCCAATGCGATAAGTCCAGCTGTCACAAGTAGTTTTCTTGATTCTTTTTCGACATAAAAAAGTCCGACTGCACCTAACAATCCTACGCTCAAAAATGCGAAATAATGAGAAGTCATCGCTCCGAAAAAAGCCAAAACGAGCCAAACAACCTTCAACAAACCAAAATTGGATCGTCTTTCTTTCAGACGGAGGATTAAATAAAAGGCCAATAACAAAAAGAAAACACCGCTATTATAAGGCCTTGCGGTTGATGTATTTACGATTAGGAATCCGAGCGAGACATAAAAGGCCGAAATGATTAAACCTGTATATTTCGTGTAGAAACGGCAAGCAATTCGATAGATCAGCGACAGATTTATAGCAAAGAACAACAAAGATGTGGCTCGTAAACTGAATTCCGAATCTCCAAAAAATCGCACCCAGTAATATAATAGCACTTGATAAAACGCAGGATGCATGTCACCCTGACTAACGCCAGCCGACCAAAACTCTGGTCCCATTGGGAAACGAGTTCGATACCAAGCACTTAATTCATCGTTTGATAATCCTTGAAATGCAATAAAAAGTACGCGTAAAACCAATCCTACAAAAAGCAGGAGAAAAAATATTTTATGATTTTTCCAAAAATTAAGTATTGACATTTTGCCCGTATAATTCTTGACGCGTTTTCTCGTAAAGTGCCATTCCAACAGAAACTCCAACGTTCAACGATGCAATTTCACCGCGCATTGGGATTCTTGCTTTTATATCCGATAAATTTAAAAGATCACTGGTAATTCCATCTTCTTCTGAACCGAAAATCACAGCAACATTTCCTCTGAAATTTGCTTCATATAAAGGTACATTCCCTTTTTCGGTGCACGCAATCAATCTTAATCCCGATTGTTGCAGATAAAAAAGACTGTTTTTTAAATCATTCGTGCGACAAACTGGAATTCTATTCAAGGCTCCAGCCGACGTTTTCACCGCATCAGCAGTAACTTGAGCCGAACCTTTTGATGGTATTAAAATCGCGTCAATCCCTTGACATTCAGCCGTTCGAGCGATTGCTCCAAAATTTCTAACATCGGTAATTCTATCCAAAACAAGAATAGACGTTTTTTGCTCTGCCATCAATCTAGCATCTACAAATTCTTCCACATCCAAATATTTAATTGGACTCACGTAGGCGATAACACCTTGGTGATTTTCTTGGGTAATTCTATCCAATTTTTCAACCGGAACAAACTGTAAGAAATAATCTTTGTTCGCTAACTCCTCTTTTAACTCTTGGAACAATTCTTTTTTCATTCCTTTGAGAATCATAATCTTATTAATTTCTCGCTCACTTCGAATGGCTTCAATAACCGCTCGTATTCCAAAAATTACGTCTGAAGGTGTTGGTCTTACGTATGTATTTTCTCTCATTAATTCTAAAATTGAAAATCGATGTTAACTATAATATTGGGGTCAATTGATTTGGCAACTGGACACGTTTCTGCCACGCGGATAATTTTTTTCTGTGTTTTTTCGT
>DDBE01000018.1 GCA_002332715.1 Flavobacteriales bacterium UBA2040 | reverse complement strand
ATGGTCTTTATTAATCAATTCATGACCAGGCACTTTTGCTTTATCTGCTTTGGAACGGATGTCTACATGTATTTCACTACATGGTCCACAAGGCCCTTGCTCACCCATTTCCCAAAAATTATCTGCCTTATTACCCATAAGAATACGGTCTTCAGGAATCAATGTTTTCCAAATGTCATAGGCTTCAGAATCCATAGGGGTATTATCGTCTTTACTGCCTTCAAATACGGTTACATACAGAATATCTTTATCAATTTGATAGACTTCAGTCAACAGTTCCCAAGCCCATTCAATAGCTTCTTTTTTGAAATAATCCCCAAAACTCCAATTCCCCAACATCTCAAAGAGCGTGTGGTGATAGGTGTCGTAGCCCACTTCTTCCAAGTCATTGTGTTTTCCTGAAACTCGTAAACATTTTTGAGTATCGGTAATTCGATTTTTTGGAGGGGTTTCATCTTCAAGAAAATAGGCTTTAAATGGCGCCATTCCAGAATTGACAAACAACAAGGACGGATCGTCTTTTACGACCATTGGTGCTGAAGCTAAAACTTGGTGTTTTTTTGTTTCAAAAAAGGCTAAAAATTGAGATCTTATATCTTGAGATTTCATGCAAAAATGTTAAGCTTAGTGTAATAATTTGTATTTAATTCGAAACAATTTATATCTTTGTTCAGAAGACAATCTTTAACTAGTGAAGATTATCTATTATTCAACAAAAATAGAACTTTTTAGGCAATGTCTAATGTAAAATATTATTACGATCCCGAAACACTTACCTATCGACAGATAATTCGGAAAAAAAGAACGGCATTTAAACAGACGGTTATTTTCTTATTAGCGGCGAGTATGTTTGGGTTTTTAATCGTTTTGGTAGCGGGTCAATATTTTGAATCTCCGAGAGAAAAAGCACTTAATAGGGAATTAGAAAACCTAACTCTACACTTCAATCTTCTTAATAAAAAAATGGAAGAAGTAGAAGCAGTTCTAACAAATATTGAAGATCGTGACAATGCCATTTACCGACTGTATTTTGAGGCGAATCCAATCCCTGAAGAACAACGTAAACAAGGTCTTGGTGGAGTTAACCGCTACAAAAAATATGAAGGATTCAATAATTCAGAATTAATCATTGATGCCAACAAACGGATAGACGTCCTTCAAAAACGCATCATTGTGCAATCCAAATCACTTGATGAAATCACTGAATTAGCAAAAGACAAAGAGAATTTTTTAGCTAAGATTCCCGCAATTCAACCTATAAAAAATGAAGATCTAACGCGTATGGCATCAGGCTATGGCTACCGAAGTGATCCCTTTACTAAGGTTCGTAAATTTCATTATGGAATGGACTTTACCGCACCACGAGGCACCCCTGTTTATGCCACTGGTGATGGCGTCATTAAGCGTGCAGATAGTCGATCTTCGGGCTATGGACGACACATTCGAATAGATCACGGGTATGGTTATAGTAGTTTATATGCACACCTCTATAAATATAATGTTAGAAGAGGCCAAAAGGTAAAACGTGGCGATCTGATTGGATATGTTGGAAGTACAGGACGCTCTCAAGCACCTCACTTACATTATGAAGTTTTCAAAGATAAGAAACGAATAAACCCTGTAAATTTTTATTACGGTAATCTGAGTCCTGAAGAGTTTAACACCTTGTTGGCCATCGCTTCACTTGAAAACCAATCTTTAGATTAAAATGCATTTAGACCTCCCCACAAAACGCTATTATAGTATTGGAGAAATTGCCAAAGCATTTGATGTTAATGCGTCTTTGATACGGTTTTGGGATAAAGAATTTGAAGCGCTTAAACCTAAAAAAAACGCCAAAGGCAACCGTAGATTTACACCTGAAGATGTTCAGAATTTAAAGTTAATCTACAACCTTGTCAAAGAACGCGGCTATACGCTTGAAGGGGCTAAAACTTATCTTAAGGAACAAGATCAAAAATCCTTAGAAAATTTTGAAATTATCACAAAATTAGAGCGCGTGAAAAATGAATTAATAAAACTAAAAAATCAACTCTAAACCCAACTAATTATGAAAAAATGGTTTATACCTTTAATACTTATTGCTGTAATCGTTTATGCAATTTATAGCACGGCCGTTGGATTTAACAATACTGCTGTAGAATATGAAGCCAATGCAAAAACCGCTTGGTCAAATGTCGAAAGTTCTTACCAACGCCGAAATGATTTGATTGGAAACCTTGTAAAAACAGTTCAAGGTGCTGCCGAATTTGAAAAAAACACCCTCACTCAGGTCATCGAGGCGAGAGCTAAAGCTACCGCTGTGAGTATTGATCCGACAAATATTACCCCAGAAAATTTAGCTGCATTTCAACAAGCGCAAAGCGGACTTAGTGGAGCATTGTCAAAACTTTTAGTAACAGTAGAACGCTATCCAGAACTAAAGGCTAATCAAAACTTTTTAGATTTGCAAAATCAATTGGAAGGCACGGAAAACAGAATCAATGTGGCTAGAGATCGATTTAATGCAGCTGTAAACATTTATGATATTTTCATTAAAAAATTTCCTAACTCTGTTTTGGCCGGATGGTTCGGATTTGATGACATTACACGATACAAAGCGAATGCTGGTTCAGAAAATGCACCTGATGTAGAGTTTGATTTTAACTAATGGCTACTCTAGAAAATTTCTTAAGTGCTAAAGATGAAGAACAAATAGTTGAGGCTATTCGACTAGCCGAACAAAAGACTTCAGGAGAAATCCGTGTGCATATCGAAGATCAGAGCTCACTTTCCGTTGAAGAACGTGCCAAAGAGGTGTTCCATCACTTGAAAATGGATCAAACTAAACTTCAAAACGGTGTTCTCATTTATATTGCTGTAGGCCATCATAAATTTGGTATTTTTGGAGACAAAGGCATTGATTCAAAAGTCGATTCAACATTTTGGAATGATACTCGAGATGTGATGCGCAACTTATTTAAAAAAGGAGAATTTAAAGAAGGGATTATACAAGGGATTCAGACGGCAAGTCAAGCCCTCGAAATTCATTTTCCTTGGGAGGCAGGTGACACAGATGAATTATCAAATTCTATTTCCAAAGGCGAGGATTTATGAATATTAGACTACAAAAAATAGCAGTACTCTATGTGGTCATTTTGATGTTGACATTCAACTTTGCTCATGCGCAATATCAGGTTCCCTCAAAACCGACAGTACAAACAAGCATTTATGACTATAGCAGTCTTTTAAGCCCACAAGAAACTTCTGCATTAGAGCAAAAACTCATTCGCTACTCTGACAGCACATCAACTCAAATTGTGATAGCGATTATTAATTCTACCAAAGGCGAATACATCAATTATCTAGCGACCAATTGGGCACAAGAATGGGGTATTGGAAAGTCCAAAAAAGATAATGGCGTTTTTATTTTATTAGCCAAAAATGATCGCAAAATTAACATCAGTACTGGGTATGGTGTGGAGCATTTACTTACGGATAAAATGTGCAACAGAATTATTCAAGAATCGATCATTCCTTTTTTTAAGAAAAACGATTATTATGGTGGGTTAAGTTCGGGTAGTACTCAGATTTTCAAAGTCCTAACTGGGGAATTCAAAGCATCTTCTTTTCCCCAACAAAAGAGCGTTAACTTTGAAAAAATAATAGCACTAATTTTTTTCTTTATCTTTTTGATTTTAATTTTAAAAAACAAAAAAAACAGGGGTGATAAAAATGGCGGAAATCGTCGTCCAACGAGTCTACTAGACGCTATTCTATTGAGCAGTTTAGGGCGTGGTAATTTTAGCGGCAGTTCCAGTGGTGGTTTTGGAAGTGGTGGTTTTGGTGGTGGCTTCGGCGGGGGCGGTTTCGGCGGTGGTGGCGCCTCTGGAGGCTGGTAAAGCTTATTTTTTACGCATATATACCGTAATTGGCACCCCTTTAAAATCGTACAATTCTCTAAGTTTATTTTCTAAAAATCGTTTATACGGCTCCTTTACGTATTGTGGAAGATTACAGAAAAATGCAAATTGTGGCTGTGGCGTTGGCAACTGCATTATGTATTTTATTTTTACAAATTTTCCTTTCAAAGCCGGCGGTGGATAGTTTTCAATTATTGGTAATAAATCGTCATTCAGAACACTTGTTTTTAGGCGTTTTGATCGGTTTTTATACACGTCAAGGGCAGTTTCCATAGCTTTATAAATACGCTGCTTAGACAGTGCCGATATGAACACAATGGGCACATCTGTAAAGGGCTTGATTTGCTCCCGAATGTGCGTTTCATAGGCTTTGGTCGTTTTGGTGTCTTTCTCAACCAAATCCCACTTATTAACCAAAATCACAATGCCTTTATGGTTGCGTTGGGCTAACCAAAAAATATTTTGAACTTGACCGTCAAATCCACGTTGCGCATCACAAACCAACAAACATACATCGGCATGCTCGATAGCACGTACGGATCGCATTACCGAATAAAACTCCAAATCTTCTTTGACTTTTGATTTTCGGCGAATTCCTGCCGTATCGACCAAATTAAATTCAAATCCAAAGCGGTTGTATTTTGTATCGATTGAATCTCGGGTCGTTCCTGCAATATCTGTAACAATATAACGGTCCTCGCCTATCAAGGCATTAATAAACGATGATTTCCCTGCATTTGGACGGCCTACAACTGCAAATCGAGGTAGGATTGATTCTTCTACTTCCTCTACTTCAGGCAACGCTTCGACTAAGGCATCTAGCAAATCGCCGGTCCCGCTTCCATTGATACTTGCAATCGTAAAATACGCCCCTAATCCTAAAGCATAGAACTCTACGGCATCTTGCTCACGCATGGCATTGTCCACTTTGTTTATCACTAAAAAAACGGGTTTTTGAACTTTTCTAAGCAATTTAGCCACGTCTTCATCCATGCCAGTTACACCAGACTCCACGTCAACCATAAAAATAATAGCGTCTGCTTCTTCTATAGCCAGCTCAACTTGTTTGTCGATTTCTGCCTCAAAAACATCATCGCTACCAAGGACATATCCNNAATAAACGATGATTTCCCTGCATTGGGACGGCCTACCACTGCAAATCGAGGTAGGACAGATTCTTCCACGTCCTCAACTTCGGGCAATGCATCGACTAAAGCATCTAGCAAATCGCCTGTTCCACTTCCATTGATACTTGCAATCGTA